>JALHTD010000224.1 GCA_022865555.1 Thermoanaerobaculaceae bacterium
CCGCACGGGAGGGAGCTGGCGCTGCGGCTGCTGGCGGCCGCCACCGGCGCCGGGCTCGTGGAATCCGTCACCAGGATCACGGAGGTCCCGCTCGCCACGACGCCACCACCGCGTTTCGCGGCCGTGCCGCGGCGCCGGACATGGCTTGTCGTCCTGGCGCTCGTCGTCGTGGGGGTCTGCGGACTGCTGGTCGTCCGCCCCTGGAGCTCCTCCAAGGTCGTCGGCGGCGGCGGGCCGTGGGCGGTGGCGGTGGAGGGAGGCTGTCAGCCGGCCGAGGTCGAGCGGCTCTACCGTCGCCAGGAGCAGGACAAGGTGAACCTGCGCGTTGTGCCGTTCGGACAGGGAGATGGGAAGTGCTACCGCTTGATCTGGGGCCGTTTTCCAAGCAAGGAGGCGGCGGAGCAGACCATTTCTCGCCTGCCGGCGGGCACGGTGGCGCGGGGGTTTCCCCCGCACGTCGTGCGCGTGGAGGGCAACGCTCCTTGAGCGCGTGCCTTTGCCCGGCTAGAATCTGACGAGATGCCCGAAGGCCGAAACCTCGCCGGAAGGTTCCTGGTTGGGGGCCTCCCGCCCTTGATGCGTGAGCTCTACCGCCTGCTGGTTTCGGGCCGTCTCGACGTGACCGGCGGCGGGGCCACCCGGCACCTCTGGTTCGAGGCCGGGCAGGTGCGCGCCGTCATGTCCGAGGTGGAGGAGGAGAAGCTCGGGAAGTGGCTCGTGAGCCGCGGCATTCTCGAGGCAAGTCAGATGGCCCTATCGCTTCTTCGCCAGCCGGAGGGGGTCCGCTTCGGAACCTTTCTCGTGCAGGAGGGTGTGCTCACCGTGAAGGCGCTGGAGCAGGAGCTGGAGACGCTCTCGGTCACCATCGTCTCGCTCATGCTCGTCGAGCCGGGCGAGTACCGGTTCACCGACGGAGAGAAGCTTCCCATGGACGCGGCCTCGATCGGGATGACCACCGCCTCGCTGCTCGCGGCGGCGGTGCGCGGCGTTCGCGATGAGGCTGCCATCAAGCGGTTCATCGATCCCCTCGGGTGGGTGTGGACCGCGCAGGACGCCCTGCTGCAGTACCAGCAGATTCAGCTCAACCCCCAGGAGGGTTATCTGCTCTCGCGTGTGGACGGAACGAGCACCGCCGCCCAGCTGCAGCGCCTCGTTCCCATGCCCGGCGGTGAATTCTCAAGAGCTCTGGCGGCCCTGCTGGTGGCGGGCGTGCTCGAGATTCGGGACACCTCGTCGGCCCGCCCGCTGGCGCCCACCAAGGTGCAGTCTGCTCCCGAGCCGCCGGCCGAGGAGGAGCTGCAGTACAGCGCGCAGCAGCAGCGCGAGTACGCCGACGTGCTGAGGCTCGCCAACGAGATCCGCCACAAGGACTACTACCGGCGCCTCGGCCTTTCCCCTGGCGCGACCCAGGACCAGGTTCACTCTCGGTTCCTCGAGTTCGCCAAGCTCTACCACCCCGACCGCGCGCGCGAGGCCCACCTCCTCTCGGTGCGCAACGAGCTCGCGGCGATCTACTCCGCGGTCCAGGAGGCGTACGACACCCTCGGCAATCCCGAGCGGCGCCCGCGTTACGAGCAGACGCTCCACGAGTCGTCCACGCAGAACATCGACTCCTACAAGGAAGAACAGAGGCGCCGCGCCGCCCGGGGCGCGGTGGTGGACGCGAACGTCTCTCGCGCCAAGGAGTTGGCGCGTGTGGGAGACGTCGGCATGGCGGTGCAACTGCTCGACCAGGCGGTCCGGCTGAACCCGCAGGCCGAGACGCTGCTGACGCTGGCGCGCCTGGAGTTCAAGAACCCGATGTGGAGCCAGCGGGCACTGGACCACCTCAAGCACGCCGTGGCGCTGGCCCCCGACTACACGGAGGCCTGGCTGGAGCTCGCCAACTTCTGGGGTACGCGCAACAAGCCCGACCGGCAAAGACAGTGCCTCGAGAGGATCCTCGAGTCCGACCCGCACAACGAGGACGTGAAGGCCACCCTGTCCGCCCTCAAGCGCCAGAAGCCGGTTCGCAAGCGCTAGCGCGGAGAGGCCGAGGTGCCCTGGCTCCTGGACGGCAACAACCTGGCGCGGGGGCGCGACCGTGAATCGGTGCGGCGTGCGGCCTTGGCCGTTGCGCGCCACGAGCGGGTTCGGATCCTCGTCTTCTTCGATGGGGCACCCCCTCAAGGAGCGGGAGAAGGCGAGAAGCTCGGCTCCGTCGAGGTCAGGTACGTCGGGCACGCGGACTCCGCGATCCTGGCCTTCCTGCGCGGGTCGGGGCGAGGGTGGCGGGTCGCGACCGACGACCGCGCGCTGGGGCTCGCGGCTCGCGCGGCGGGCGCGGATGTCGTCCCGGCCGCCAGCTTCTGGCAGAAGGCCGCTACCGCCCCGCGCGCGGACGATGCCGAGAGAGTCCCGGCGCGACGGATCGACGAGGAGATGGCCTACTTTGCCGACTCGGCGCAAAGGCTCCCGGGGGGGCCGGCCCGGGTCGCGCGGAGACGCGCTCGCCCGCGCCGCCCCAGGGCGGTAGAATAGGTTTGGCACCCGAGGCGGCAGGTGCTCGCGTCCCCGCTCTGCGGGGCCGAGGAAAGTCCGAACTCCTGATGGGAGCACGCTGGGTAACGCCCAGCCGCGGCAACGCGAGGGAAAGTGCCACAGAAAACACACCGCCCGGTGGTCGCCGCCGGGTAAGGGTGAAAAGGTGGGGTAAGAGCCCACCGCCCGGCCGGCGACGGTCGGGGCACGGCAAACCCCGTGCGGAGCAAGGCCAAATAGGGGGATCGACGGGACCCATCACCGGTTCCCCGCCTCGGCGGGGAGGATCCCCGGGTAGGCCGCTCGAACCGGCCGGCGACGGCCGGTCAGAGGAATGAGCGCCGTCCTGCTTCGGCAGGACACAGAATTCGGCTTATCGCTCCCTCTGGTGCCCTGGGGGGGCCGAACAGGCCCCCTCAGTTTTTTTCTACCTCGATGGGGCCGCGCACCCGCTACAATCAGTCGATGAGCGCCGTTGTTCGGCCTTTGCCGGCGCCGCTCGAGCCGGGTGCGCGGGTGGGCGTGATGGCACCGGCGGGGCCGTGCGACCCCGCCGCGGTGCGGTCGGGGCTCGAGTTCTTGCGTGCGCACGGGTTCGAGGCCGTGCCGGCGCCGAACCTCGCGTCCCGCACGGCCTACGTGGCCGGCTCGGATGAGGAGCGCCTCGCCGGGATTCTGGCTCTCCTCGACGGAGGTGTCGAGGCGCTGGTCGCGGCGCGGGGCGGGTACGGGGTGATGCGGCTGCTCTCCAGGATGCCGTGGCAGCGCCTGGCTGCCTGGAAGGGATGGGTCGTGGGCTTCTCGGACATGACGGCCCTCCACGCCGGGCTGGCCACCCGCTTTCCCCGCGCGACCCTTCATGGTCCGATGGTCACGTCGCTCGGCCGCGACCGTGCGGGCGGCGAGCTGCTGGTCTCCTGGCTTTCGGGACGCGCCCCACGCCGGCTGTTCGAGGTGAGCCCGGCGCGGGTGGCGCGGCCAGGTGTGGCACGGGGCGTGTCGGTGGGCGGCACGCTTTCGCTGCTGGCGGCGCTCGTCGGGACGCCGTTCGAACCCGACTACCGCGGCGCGATCCTGTTCCTAGAGGACGTGAACGAGCCGCTGTATCGGCTCGACCGTTTGTTGACCCAACTTCGGCTGTCATCTAGACTTGCAGAGGTAAAGGCCGTTGTCTCAGGCAGGCTGGCACGGTGTGGGCGGGGCGAGCCCGGGTGGCGTGAGCGCTGGCGCCGGCTGCTGCTCGAAGCGGTCCCGCCCGACGCGGTGGTCGTCGAGGGGCTCCCGTTCGGGCACGGGGGCGGCAACGTGCCCTTTCCGCTGGGGGTGGAGGTGGAGGTGAACACGGTCCGGGGCGAGATCTCCTGGGGAGGTGCGTAGGTGCCCAAGGTCCGGGTGTCCGGGGTCGAGAACCAGAAGCTCCAGGAGTTCCTCCACCGGTTCGAGGCGGGCGTCGTGATCTTCCGCGAGGGCGACCTCGGCAGCGAGATGTACATCATCCAGAGGGGCCACGTGAAGATCTCGCTGGTGGTGGGAGGACGGGAACGCGAGCTCGCGGTCCTCGAGAAGGGCGACTTCTTCGGGGAGATCGCGCTCCTCGACGAGTCTCCGGCGCGCTCGGCCACCGCGAGCGCGATCGATGACGTGGAGGTCCTCGAGCTCTCGAGGAGGGACCTCAACCAGATCCTCCGACGGAAGCCCGACATCGCGGTCCGTATGATGACGAAGCTCTCGGAACGCCTGCGCGAGTCGAACCGGCGGTTCGAGGAGTTTGGCTCGCGCGAGGAGCTCTCCGCATTGACCCCGGCGCCCTCGCGGCAGGGGATCGAGGCCAAGGCGGTTCTCGCACACGCACCGTCAGGGCGGCTGTTCCCGTTGCGCCCGTCCGGCGAGAGCACCCTGGGTCGCCACGACCCGGTGACCGGCGTGACACCGGATGCGGACCTCTCCGAGCTCGATCCGGAGCGGACGGTCTCTCGTTGCCACGCCACGATCAGCGCGGCTGACGGCAAGCTCACCATCACCGAGACCAACGCGTCCACCAACGGGACGTTCGTCAACGGGGCCAAGCTCGAGCCGTTCGAGCCGTTCTCCCTCAACCACGGCGACTCCGTCCAACTCGCCCTGGTGACGCTTCGTCTCCATGTAATTCTCGACGGCGGATGACTCTCCCGCTGTCAAGCCCGCTGTCGGCGATCAGGGGCGTGGGCGCCGCCGGCGAGCGCGCCTTTGCGGCCGCAGGCGTGGGCAGCGTCGGCGACCTTCTCTGGTACCTGCCTCACCGCTACGAGGATCGGTCCAATCCGCGCCGCATCGCCTCCCTGACCACACCCGACACAACCGTCACGGTAGTGGGACGCCTGGTGCAGATCGTCGAGCGGCGCGCCCGAAACCGCCATCTGCGGATCGTGGAGGCCGTGGTCGATGACGACACCGGCTCGCTCGCGGTGGTGTGGTTCAACCAGCCGTACCTCACCACCACGCTGCACGAGGGGATGCGTGTGTGGCTCTACGGCACGCTGCGCCCCGCGCGCAGCGGCTGGGGGCTGCAGCTCGTCGCCCCCGAGTGGGAGGTGGAGGACGAGGAGGAGTCACCGGTCCACCTCGGGCGCATCGTGCCGATGTACCGCCGCGTTGGAACCTGGAGCGGCCGCCGGGTGCGGACCCTGGTCGCCCGCGCGCTCGAAGGGCTGGCGGAGATCACCGACCCGCTCGCGCCGCTGCTTCCTGCGGACCTCGGGCTGCCGCCCCTGGGGGAGGCGCTTCGAAGCGTGCACTTCCCGGTGCCGCCGGGCGACGGGACCCGGGTGGACGGGTTCTTCGAGGACCTGGCGATGCGCCGCACGCCGCACCACCGGCGGCTGGCGTTCGAGGAGCTGCTGGCCCTTGCCGTGGTTCTAGAGCGGGAGCTTCGGCGTCGCCACCGGCAGCAGGCCCCGGCCTGCGCCGTGACGGACGAGATCCGGGACAGCGCGCGGAACGTGTTGCCGTTCCACCTGACCGGGGCGCAGCGCCGTGTGCTCGCCGAGATCGTGGCCGACCTCCAGAAGGAGTACCCGATGGCACGGCTCCTTCAGGGGGACGTGGGCTCCGGAAAGACGATCGTGGCCGCGCTTTCGGCGCTGGTGGCGCTGGCATCGGGCCACCAGGTGGCGCTGCTGGCTCCGACGGAGCTGCTGGCGCAGCAGCACCACCTCACCCTGAGCCGCCTGCTGCGCACGACGCCCTACGGCCCCGAGCTGTTGATCGGCTCGCTTCCCGCAGCGGAGAAGCAGCGGGTGCGACGCGGTCTGGCCGACGGCACGGCGCACCTGGTCGTGGGCACCCACGCCCTCATCGAGGATGCGGTGGTTTTCGGGCGCCTGGGCCTCGCCATCGTCGACGAGCAGCACCGCTTCGGGGTGGCACAGCGCCAGGCGCTGCTCGAGAAGGGGGAGGCGCCGCACTTGCTGGTGATGACCGCGACGCCGATCCCCCGCTCGCTGGCGCTCTCTCTCTACGGGGACCTGGAGGTCTCGCTGCTCGATGAGATGCCACCGGGGCGCTCTCCTGTGCGCACGGTCATGCGCGACGACGCCTCGCGGCCGAAGCTGGCCGAGTTCCTTCGCAGGGAGATTGGCGAGGGTGGACAGGCGTACTGGGTTTTCCCGCTGATCGAGGAGTCCGAGAAGATCTCCGCGCGAGCCATCGCGAGCCACGCCCGGGCAGTTCGCCAGGCTTTGCCCGGCGTGCGCGTCGAGGTCCTGCACGGCCGCATTCCGGCCGTCGAGCGTGAGTCCGTGATGGCCGCCTTCGCGGGTGGAGATGTCGGGATGCTCTGCGCAACCACCGTGATCGAGGTCGGCGTGGACGTGCCCAACGCCTCGGTGATGGTGATCGAGAACGCGGAGCGCTTCGGCCTCGCCCAGCTCCACCAGCTTCGCGGCCGGGTGGGGCGAGGCCGCCGCCGTTCGTTCTGTGTCCTCCTGACCGGAAAGGACTGCTCGCCGGAAGCCATGCGCCGTCTCAAGTTCCTCGCGAGCACCAGCGACGGCTTCCGAATCGCCGAGGAGGACTTCCGCCTGCGTGGCCCCGGGGAGTTCACCGGCCTGCGCCAGTGGGGGCGCCCCGAGTTCCGGGTGGCGAGCCTCTGGCTGCACCGGCGGGAGCTGGAGGCGGCCCGTGCCGTCGCGGCGGCGGCAGCCCAGCGCGGCGAGCTCGAGGCCCTCGCGACCGCCGTGCGCTGCCCCGGCGAGCTGGGACCGGCCGTGCCTGCCGGCTAACTTTTTCGAGCGAACGAGCCTTCGGCGAGCAATCCAGGCTAGAATCGCGGCATGGCGAACGCCGAACATGTGCGGTTTCTGCTCTCCCCGGACTGGTCGCAGTGGCGCGCCTCCAACCCCCGGATCCTTCCGGACCTCGTGGAGGCCGACCTGCGGGGGAAGGATCTGCACGGCGTGGACCTCTCGCATGCGGTGCTCGTGCGGGCCGACCTCCAGGGTGCGAACCTCTCCGGCGCTTCGCTCGCACACGCACAGGTGGACGGGGTACTCCTCTCGGGGGCGGTGCTGGACGGCGCCGACTGCACCGGCGTCCACTTCGACCTCCTCGACGTTCGGTCCTGCTCACTCAAGCACGCGTTGCTCGAGGCCGCCACGTTCCGAGGCGCCGACTTCACCGGGAGCGACCTCGAGGGGGCCAACCTGGCGCAGGTCAGCTTCGACGGGGCGATCCTGGAGCGGGTCAACTTCACCGACGCCGACATGACGAACTGCTCCCTGCGAGGGGCTCGTGTGGAAAAGGCGTCCTTCGTGCGCGCCAGCCTCGTGGGCGCCGTCCTAGAGGGCGTCGTGCTGGAGGGCAACGACCTGAGTGGGGCGAACCTGGAGAAGGTCCAGGGCATGCGTCTGCAGTTGCCCGACGCCACCCTGGTCGGGACGCGCTTCCGTGGCGCCAACCTGCGCGAGGCGAACTTCCTGCGCGCCAACCTCAAGGGCGCGGACTTCGAGGGCGCCGACATCTCTCACAGCACGTTGCGCCAGGCGAACATGGAGGGCGCGCGCTTCTTCAACTGCGATGCCCAGGCGGCCGACTTCCGGGACGCCAACCTGCTCAACGCCGATCTCAACGGGATTCAACTCGCAGGCTCGCAGCTCCAGGGCATTGACTTCCGGTCGCCCAAGCTCGGGCGGGTCTCATTGGTACGGGCCAACCTCACCGGCGCCACCTTCGTCGGGTGCAACCTGCGGACGTTCCGGCTCGAGCAGGCCAGGCTCGAGGGCGCCGACATGCGCGACGTCGACCTGGAAGCGGCCAACCTGGACGGGGCGATCCTGACCGGCGCGAACCTGCGGGGGAGCAGGCTCCGGCAGGCGTCGCTGGTCGGGACGGTTGGCGTGGACGCCGACCTCTCCGGCTGCGACTTGATCCTGGCCGACCTGCGCAACGCCGATTTCACGCGCGCCGACCTGCGTTTTACCAGTCTCGTTGGTGCCAACTGCGGCCACGCGCGCTTTGCCTTCGCGGACTGCAGGAAAGCCGACTTCACGAAGGCAGCGGTCGGAAGAGCGAACTTCTGGGGTGCCATGCTCGCCGGCACCACGATGCCGATCACTGCGCTCCACTGGCGGATCGGGCGCGTGCTGACCGCGATCATCACCTCGTCGCAGCGCAAGCGGCAGGAGAAGGAGAAGCGTGAGCAGCAGAGACGGATTCGCGAGACCGTGCGTCTCGTACGGGAGATCGAGGAGAAGGATCCGCGTCTCAGGCGCCAGGCGCAAAAGAAGTCCGGGCGCGGCTAGGCTCGCTCCGGCGTCTCGAGCGGTCTGGTCTGCAGCTCGAGCGCCTTCACCTTGACGAACGGCAGGTTGCGGGCGCGCCGCTGCATCTCGATGATCCCGGGCAAAGGCCCGACAAACGTCCCCACAATACGGTAGACGTACGCGTGCTCAGGCGTGTACAGCTCTGCCCCGCGTGCACTCGGATCCTGCGCTTCGGTCTCCTCGAGGTTTTCGCCCTCG
The DNA here is from genome assembly GCA_022865555.1 of Thermoanaerobaculaceae bacterium. Taxonomy (GTDB): domain Bacteria; phylum Acidobacteriota; class Thermoanaerobaculia; order Thermoanaerobaculales; family Thermoanaerobaculaceae; genus RBG-13-68-16. Next base: position 8,517 of record JALHTD010000224.1, read on the forward strand.
ACACCGGGGGGCAGGCCCATCACCAGCTTCTGCCTGAGCTTCTCGGCGACGTCTCGGGAGAACGCCTCTGCGGAGAACGGCACTCTCGCCCGCACGACCTCGCGCACGGTTTCGAGCTCGAGGCCGGCCTCCCGGCCCCGGCTCCGCAGAGCGGCGACGACCTCCTCGGCGAGCGTGGCAGGCGCGAAGACCAGATGGTGTGAGCCCGTCGCGAAGAGCTCCAGAAGCCGCTGTGGAAGGGTGCCGGCCTCGAGATCGAGGTCGTGGCCGAAGACCACGGCCTCCTTCCCGCGGCGCGCGGCCTCGCACGCGGCCACGAAGCCCCGCAGGGCATCTTCGGTACCCCTGACGGTGATCTCGTACCAGACGCTCATTGTGGGTTACTCCTCATTCGAAGAA
>JALHTD010000225.1 GCA_022865555.1 Thermoanaerobaculaceae bacterium
GGTACCAACTTGCGGTCTGCCTGCTCGAGACTGCGGACAGCACGAAAGCGCGGGTTGTGCTCGGTGAGATTGTGGCCGGCGACTACGAACCCGCGGTCAAGAACCTGGCCGCTCCGTACCTCGCCCCCGAGGTGCTGACGAACGGGCGTCCGACCGGGCGCTCGGACGTCTACTCGCTGGGTGCGATCCTCTACCACCTGCTCACGGCGACGCCACTTCCTGCCGAGCCGGACGAACGCGCCGCGGCGCTCGAGAAACCTCAGCTCGCGTTGGACGAGGGGCCGGTTCCCCAGGACGTGCTGGCGATTCTGCGGAAGACGCTCGCGGTGCGGCCCGAGGACCGTTACACCTCAGCGGGAGAGTTCAAGCGGGAGCTGGAAAGGCTGCTGTACGGCGGCGCCTACTCCCCGACCACGTTCAACCTGGCCCTCTTCATGGACCGTCTCTACCGCAACGAGATGGAGCAGGAGGACCGTGAGCTCGAGCGCGAGCGTTCGCTGGACGTCGCACCCTACTATCACCCCCCGAGGGCGGAGGTGGCGGAGGCCCCGGCCCCAGCTGCGGAGGCCCCCACGCCCAACCGGACCTTCCTGTACGCCATCGCCGGCGGTGCGGTGGTCCTGCTTTCCGTCATCGGTTACCTTCTGGTAAGCCGCCCGCCGTCGGCACCGGTCGACGCGGAAGCGCAGAAGCGTATGCTCCAGGAGCTGGTCAACACGCAGGTCACGCTAGCGCTGAAGGAGAAAGAAGAACAGCTGCGCAAGGAGCTCGAGGCGGAGAAGGCCCGGACCGAGGAGCTCCGCCAGCAGCTCGACAAGCAGAAGCAGGGCGCGGCAGGCAGCAGGCGAGTCGGGAGCGATGAGCAGAGGCTCCAGAACGAGCTGGCCGCGCGCGAGGCGGAACAGAAGAAGAAAGAGGACGAGCTCGCTCGGGTCAGGCAGCAGCAGGAAGCCGAGGCCGCGCGGGCGCGCGAGCAGCAGGCTCAGCTCGCCAGCAACCCCGCCGCAGCGCAGGTTGTGGCAGTGGCAGCTATCGACCCGACGCCAATGCCCCCGGCGCCCATGGTTCCCTTGGCCGTGGCGGCCGCGGGCCCGGCTCCCGCGGCGGCGGCGCCAGCCGCACTCCCCGCCGCTGCGCGGGTGAGCCAGGCTCCGTCGACAACTGGAAGCGGCGTGGTCGAGGGCGACCTGGTGGACCTCACAGAGGTAGACGTGCCGCCGCAGACCCTGGTCGACACGAAGGTGACGCTGCCCCGGGACGCGGCTCGGGCACCGCTCTCGGGTTATGTAATCCTCAGGGTGCTGGTCAACGAGAAGGGTGGCGTGGACGACGTGGCTGTGTTGCGCGGTTTCTCACCGCCGAGGCCGGGTATCGACGAGGCGTGCGTCAACGCCGTGAAGCAGAGACGCTACAAGCCCGCGATGAAGAACGGACAGCGCGTCAAGACCTGGCTCACGGTGAAGCTGAATTTCATCCCCGCTGCCCGCTGAGCTTCTCATTTCAAGAAGTGCTCGGCCCGCCCCAGCGGCGGGTCGTCTGCTTTGCAGGCTTGAAGGCCTGGAGGCTTGGGGGCTTTAAGCGGAAGGCGGTGCAAGCCTCAGGCCCAGGGGGGCGGCGAGCAGGCCTCAGCGGCCGTTCGGTTGTGCCTGGATGTTGGCCAGGAACTCGGCGTTTGTGCGGTACTGCTTGAGCTTGGAAAGCAGACCCTGCATCGCGTCGTGAGGCGGCAAGGCCGCAAGCGCGCGCCGCAGCAGGAAGATGCGCTCGACCTCCTCGCGAGAGTAGAGCTTCTCCTCCTTGCGCGTCCCGGACTGGGGGATGTTCATGCAGGGGAAGATGCGCCGCTCGAACATGTCGCGCGTGAGCACGATCTCCATGTTTCCGGTGCCCTTGAACTCCTGAAAGATCACCTCGTCCATGCGCGAGCCGGTGTCCACGAGGCAGGTGGCGACGATGGTGACGGAGCCGCCGTGCTCGATGTTGCGGGCGGAGCCGAAGAACCGGCGCGGCTTCTCCATCGTGCGTGCATCGACGCCGCCGGACAGGATGCGCCCCGAGCCTTTCTGGGCGTTGTTATAAGCCCGCGACATGCGGGTGAGCGAGTCCATGAAGACCACCACGTCCTGCCCGAGCTCGACCAGGCGGCGCGCCCGCTCCAGCACCATCTCGGAGACCTCGATGTGGCTCTGGATCGACTCGTCGGACGAGGAGGCGTACACCTCGCCCCTGATGACGCTCCGTCTCCAATCGGTGACCTCCTCGGGACGCTCGTCCACCAGCAGCACGAAGATCTGCACCTCGGGGTGGTTGAACCCGATGGCGTGGGCGAGCTGCTGGAGCAGCTTGGTCTTTCCGGCCTTGGGCGGGGAGACGATCAAGCAGCGTTGGCCCTTGCCGATGGGTGCCATGAGCTCGATCACGCGCGGCTCGAGGATCTCGGGTTCCGTCTCGAGGCGAAAGCGCACCGTCGGGTCGATGGAGACGAGCTCCGAGAACGGCACCGCCTGCTGGCGGTACTCGTCGGGGTGCAGCCCCTCGATGTTGCTGATCTCCAGGACCATGGGCCGCTGGTGCCCGTTCGGGGGCTGGACAGAGGCGCTCAGGCGCAGCCCGCTCTCCAGGTGCCAGCGGGAGAGCAGGCCGGAGTCGAAGACCGGGTCCTCGCTCGTCAGGTGGAACTTGCTGCTGGCGCCCAGCAGGAAGGCCTTGCCGTCGTCGCGCCGCCAGAGGTAGCCCTCGAACGGCATGGGCGTCCCTGCGGTGCCGCCGTGACGCCGGTTGCGCCGACGCCGCGGCCGGCGACGCTTGCCCGAGCCTCCAGCTTCCTTCGGCTCCGAAGCGGGAGCCGCGGGAGTTTCGTTGGACTCTTCGAACATTCTTTTCAGGCTCCTTGGCTCACCCTTCGGCCGCCTGCGCGAGAGTGCGACAGCAACTGGTGCGAGCCAGCACGTCAATCGCGGGGAACAACCGGGGAGCGGGGGCGTCGTGCACCCCTCCGCCGCGTTCAGTCTAGCGCACAAACGGCCGGCTGCCAAGCAGGCAACCCAACCATCCCCTCCAA
>JALHTD010000226.1 GCA_022865555.1 Thermoanaerobaculaceae bacterium
ACATGGCGCACCTGCGCTGGCTGGCGCGGCTGTCGTGGATTTGCCGGAACCGCACGACCGTGGCCAGCCAGCTGAAGGTCTCGGGTGCGGACTAGATCGCTCACATGCTGCGGCTGGCGGTCGAGGAGCTTCCCGGCAACTTGCGGCAGCGATAGCTGACAGCTCACAGCGAACGGCCGATTCCCTGGCGGTTTTCTCGGGTGTGAGGGTTAGCTGTCGGCTGTGAGCTGTGTGGTGGGGCGGCGAAAGCTGTCAGCTGGTCGGGTGGTCGGGGGAGAGCCGCAGGCTGTGAGCTTCAGTTGAGGTAGCCCTGAAGGGCGCGGGCCTGCGCGCCGCGCCGCAGCTTGGCCAGCGCCTGGTTCTCGATCTGCCTCACGCGCTCGCGCGAGATCCGCAGAGCATCGCCGATCTCTCGCAGCGTGAGCGGGTTGTCGTCCGAGAGGCCGAAACGCATGGAGAGAATCTGGCGCTCCTTTTCGCTGAGCTTCTCGAGCGCCTCCCGCAGCGTGTCGGTGAACGACTGGCGGAGCGTCTTCTCGTCGGTATCGGGGATGACGTACTGCTCGAGGAGGTCGCCGAACTCGGCCTCGCCCTCGTCGTCAACGGGCTCGTTGAGCGAGAGGATGCTCTGGTTGGAGGACAGGAGCAGGCGAACCTCCTCGGGTTCCATGCCCAGCTCGTCGGCAAGCTCCTGCTCGCTCGGAGGCCTCTCGAGCTCGCGGCCGAGGGCCTGCTTGGAGCGCTCGAGGCGGTAGAGCACGTTGGCCTGCTTCTGGGGCAGGCGGAAGGTGGCGCCGTGCTCCGAGAGGGCGTGTAGGATCGCCTGGCGGATCCACCAGACGGCGTACGTGATGAACTTGACGTTCTTGTCCGGGTCGAACTTCTTCGCGGCCTGGATGAGGCCGATGTTGCCCTCGTTGATGAGGTCGAGCAGGGAAACGCGGGAGTGCCGGAACCGCTTGGCGTAGGCGACCACGAACCTCAGGTTGGCCTCGACGAGCCGGCGCAGGGCCTCCGCATCTCCCTGCTGGACACGCGTTCCCAGCTCCTTCTCCACTTCAGGGGTCAGCTGCTTGAAGCGCCCGATCTCCTGCAGGTACCGGCGCAGCAGGGCGGCTTCCGGGTCAGCCTGGTAGTCGTCGCGGCTCATTCGCTCTCGTCGGGGACCAGCGCCTCCTGCGGCCGCACGGCCAACGCGCGCTCACGGGGCACTCCCTTGCGCCGTGCCGCCTCCCGCTGGAAGGCGTTCATCAGGCGCTCGACCTCCGCCTGAAGGGCGTCGATCTGGTCCTTCATGTTGAGGATAACCTCCACCCCCGCCAAGTTTACTCCAAGATCCCGGGTCAGAGTCAGCACGAACTCCAGGCGCTTGCAGCTCTCGTCGTCGTACAGGCGGGTGTTGCCAACGCTGCGCGTGGGTTTGATGAGGCCCTCGCGCTCGTACAGGCGCAGGGTCTGCGGATGGAGTTCGTAGTGCTCCGCCACCCAGCTGATCATGTGGTACCGTTTCTTGCGCTCGCTCACGCCCCCTCCCTGACGATGCTCACGCGGCGGCGTTTGGTAGCGGCCTTGGGCAGCCGCACCTGCAGCACACCTCCATGCAGCGTGGCGCGCGGGTCGCCGGCGACGTCGACCGGCAGAGGGACAACGCGGTGAAAGCGGCCGCGGGGCCGCTCGACTCGCAGGTAGGTCCCGCCGGGCTCCGCGTTCTCCGGCAGCTTGCCGGACAGCACCAGCGAGCCGCTTTCGAGGCGCAGGTCGATTTCGCCGCTGCGTGAGCCTGGAAGCTCGGCCTCGACGATGACGTCGGTGTCGTTCTCCCAGACGTCGACCGGGGGCTCGAAGGTCGCCGGCCGGGTCAGAGCAACGGTCGAGGGGGGGAGCAGCGCCCGCTCGACGACCTCGCGCAGGCGCTCCCCGACCGCCATCAGCTCCCGAACGACACGCCAATCAATATCACCCATGCCGTCCTCCGTGGTCGGCCCTCCTACTGCCCCGGTGTCCTCTGTTCTTCGAGCGCGCCGGGACCCTTCGCCCTCGCGGCACTCGGGCTCGGACTCAGGGTGACCTCGACTCGCCAGGGCGACGCGGTGATGTTGTGCGGCGGCTCAGCCTTGGTCAACTTCGCTCCCGTGCCACGGGACCCCTCGTCCCGCCAGAGGCGGGACTCGGGGTGACCCCAATTCGCCCCTGCGAATTGGGGTCAATTCGTGGGCTTCGACTCCACATCCACGTACTCCGCATCCACGACGTCGCCATCACCCGATGGAGGGGGCGTCGGGCCGGTCCCCGGGCCGGCGCCGCCGGGCGCAGCGCCCGCCGCCGCGCCGGCGGCGCGGTAGATCTCCTCGGCGAGGCGGTGCGATGCCTTCGTCAGCTTTTCGTACGCCGAGTCCATGGCCTCCTTCTTGCCCTCCTCGAGGGCTCGCCGGGCCTCGACGATGGCGGCCTCGATGTCCTTCCTCTGCGCCTCGGGTAGCTTCTCCTTGTTCTCGTTGACAAGCTTGTCGGTCGAGTAAATCAGCGAGTCCAGGCAGTTGTGCGACTCGACCTCCTCACGCCGCTGGCGGTCCT
>JALHTD010000227.1 GCA_022865555.1 Thermoanaerobaculaceae bacterium
AGCGACCTGACCGTCTCGATGGCGGCCGAGGGCGGCCAGCTCCAGCTCAACGTCTTCGAGCCGGTCATCGCAGCGTGCATCTTCGAGGCGCAGACGATGTTCATGAACGCGGCCCGCGCCCTGCGGCTCCACTGCGTCGAGGGGATCACCGCCAACCCGGAGATCTGCCGGCGCTACGTCGAGCACAGCATCGGCACGGTGACCGCCCTCAACCCCGTGATCGGCTACGACAGGGCAACCGAGTTGGCGACCGAGGCCATGCGGACGGGCCGCGGGATCATCGAGTTGGTTCGCGAGAAGAAGCTCCTCACCGAGGAGCAGATCGCCGAGATCCTCGACCCCGCCGCGATGACCGGACAGGGACGCCCCGCATGATTCGCACCAGACCGAACAAAACCGGGTCCGGACACGAGGAGGCCTACCGATGCCCAAGCGTTCGATGATCCCTCTCGCTCTCGCGGTCCTCATCGCGATCGCGACCGCTCCCTGCGGCCTTGCCGTCCCGCAGGCCGCCGCACCCACGACGGTACCTGCCGCCGTGCCGGCGCTCGCGAGAATCGTCATCCTGGCCACCGGCGGCACCATCGCTGGGGCCCAGCCCAAGGAGGGCGGGCCCGCATACAAGTCCGGCACTCTTTCCGTTGAAGCGCTCGTCAAGGCGACACCCGGGCTCGACGCGCTGGCAGTCATCACCAGCGAGCAGATCGCGAGCATCGCCAGCCAGGACATGAACGACTTCGTCTGGTTCAAGCTCGCCAGGCGCACCAACCAGCTCCTCGCCTCCCCGAACGTGGACGGCATCGTGGTCACCCACGGGACCGACACGCTGGAGGAGACAGGGTACTTCCTGGACCTCGTCCTCAAGAGCGGGAAGCCCGTCGTGCTGGTCGGCTCGATGCGGCCCGCGACATCACTGAGCGCCGACGGCCCGCTCAACCTCTACAACGCCGTGGCCGTTGCGGCCGACGTCGCCGCCCGGGGGCGCGGCGTCCTTGTGGTCCTCAACGACGAGGTGCACGCGGCGCGCGACGTCCAGAAGACCAACTCAACCTCGCTCCAGACCTTCGTCTCCGTCAACCGCGGCAAGCTCGGCGAGGTCTACTACGGAAAGGTGCGCTACTTCAACGTCCGCACGGACCGCCACACGACCACGAGCGAGTTCTCGCTCGATGGCCTCGAGGCGCTCCCGCGCGTGGACATCGTCTACGCCCACGAGGGAGTGGACGGCACGATGGTCAGGGCCGCCGTGGCTGCGGGGGCGAAGGGCATCGTGCTCGCGGGTGTGGGCGACGGCAACGCGGCCAAGGACATGATCGACGCCCTTGCCGAGGCCGCACGAAAAGGCATCGTTGTCGTCCGCAGCACCCGGGTGGGGAGCGGGATTGTGCGGCGCAACATCGAGCTCGACGACGACGCCCTGGGGTTCGCCGTTGCGCTGGAGCTGAACCCGCAGAAGGCGCGGGTCCTGCTCCGCATGGCTCTCACGAAGACCGGCGACGTCCGCGAGATCCAGCGCATCTTCGAGCAGTACTGAGGTGGGTCGAAAAGGCTTCCGCTCTCGTCACGGCGCGTTCACGTCAACTCTACCCGCGCGACCTCCTCGGCGATTCCGGAATCGCTGCCTGCGCGACCGCGCTTTCGAGCGCACCGATGGTACTCTGAGTGTCGCGCCACGACTGGAGGTCTGATGCCACTGCCCGATCACAAGACCAAGATCGTCGCTACCATCGGCCCGGCCTCTGAATCCCAGGAGAAGCTCGAGGCCCTTATCCGCGCCGGCATGGACATCGCTCGGCTCAACTTCTCGCACGGCGACTTCACCGGTCACGCCGAGCGCATTGCTCGTATCCGCGCGGCGGAGCGCGCCACGGGACGACACATCGCAATCATGGCCGATCTGCCGGGGCCGAAGATGCGCATCGGGACGATCGAGCCGGAGCCGATCCAGCTCCGCTCCGGCGGCACCTTCACGCTGACCACGAAAGAGACGGTGGGCGACGCCACCCGCGTCTCGGTCAGCTTCGATCGGCTACCGAAGGTCGTCAAGCCGGGCGACCGGCTGTTCCTGAACGACGGCCTCGTGCAGCTCGTCGTCGAGCGGGTTGCGGGCAGCGACGTGCAGTGCAAGGTCGCGGTGGGCGGAGAACTGCGCTCGCGCAAGGGCCTCAACCTCCCCGGCATCGACCTCGGCATCAGCGCCTTCACCGACCACGACCGGGCGTGCCTCGAGTTCGCACTCGAGCACGGCGTGGACGCCGTCAGCCAGTCGTTCGTGGAGACCGCGGCCGACATCGAGGCCGTTCGCACCGCCGCCGGCGCCGCCGGCAAGAAACCTTTCGTGATCGCCAAGATCGAGCGGTCGGGCGCACTCGAGCACTTCGACGAGATCCTGAGGGCGGCCGACGGCATCATGGTGGCGCGGGGCGACCTCGGCGTCGAGGTTCCGATCGAGGAGATCGCCATCACCCAGAAGCAGCTCATCGCCAGGACAATCCTGGAAGGCAAACCGGTCATCACCGCAACACAAATGCTCGAGTCCATGGTTGCGAGCCGGCTACCGACGCGAGCGGAAGCCACGGACGTCGCCAACGCCATCCTGGACGGCACCGACTGCATCATGCTCTCCGCCGAGTCGGCGGTGGGGAAATACCCCGAGGAAGCCGTGGCCATGCTGGCCCGCATCGCTGCCGCCACCGAAGCCCGCCGGCCCCCGGCGCGACTGAAAGACCTGCGCGCGCTGTGCCTCGAGCAGAAGCCCACCGCCGTGGCGACGGCGATTGCCTCTGTCGTGGAGCAGGCGCTGGACACCGTGCCGTGCGCGGCGCTGTTCGTGCCCACGCACACCGGCACGACGGCGCGGATGATCTCGCGGTTCAAGCCCTCGGCATGGATTGCGGCGGTCAGCCATGACCCCGCCGTGTGCCGGGGGCTCGCCTTCTCCTACGGGGTGCAGCCGGTCCAGATGGCAGAGGAGCCGGCAAACTGGCGCGAGTTTGCCCGGGCCTGGCTGCGCGAACAGAACGTGTCCGGCCCGATCGCCATGCTCGTGGCCGGCCCATCCGAGCGGAACCCCGACGCCAACCACCGCATCGAGTTCATGCGCGTGGGCGAACGGCACGAGAAGGCGTGAATCGCCCTCCGGCCCGGCAGGGGCTCGCGCCACCACACGGTTACAATGGCCGCGACACTACCTGAGAGGCCTCGGCGCGACCCGCGCCCGGAGGGAACGATGAACATGAAGAAGATTCTCGAGACCGCGCACGAGCTCGCAGAGCCATTTCGCGTCAGTAAAGGAAAAGACTTTCGCCTCAGGGACGTCGACCCCGGCGACACGCTCTCGCTGAAGACCGAGGACAAACCCAGGGCCAAGGAAGCGCTCG
>JALHTD010000228.1 GCA_022865555.1 Thermoanaerobaculaceae bacterium
CGGGTAGCGACTGCAAGGCGCCGGGCAGCTCCGGGTAGCGCTCCGGCTTGATGAACAACACGCAGCGGTGGAGCCTCGCGGGTTCCACCGTCTCAGCCTCGACCCAGCGGAAGGCCCCCGGCGGCCTTCGGCGCGTGATGAGCGTGTCGAACTGCAGGCGGGTCGTCACCCAGCCGAGCCTGCGGTCGAGCAGCACCTGGGCGCCTGCGTCGAGCGCGCGCTCTGTCCGCTGTCGCAGCACCTCGCAGTACGCTCCCTCCTTGACGGCCAGCCAGCACTCCCGGCTCGCGGGGCGGGCCACGAAGTAGTTCGCGAAGGTGAGCACCCCCGAGAGGGCCACGAGGGCGGCGGCGGCATACGCCGACGATCGAGCGAAGGCACCCGGACGGAACCTCCGAATGAGGGTGATGGCCTCCTGCCACCCCATCCCGGCCAGCAGCATGCAGGCCGGCGCAACAAGACCGACGCGGTACGAGTTGGGGGCGCTCTCGGGGTGGCTGAGGATGCCCCCAAGCAGGCCAATCGATAGCCAAAGCAAAGTCATCTGCGACCCGGCGCGGCGCCAGGTCGCCACAGCCGCCACCAAACCCGCCGCGAACAGGATCCCCGCCACGAGGTCGAGCATCGGCAGGCCGGGGATGTTCTGCCGCGGGTTGGCGTCCCCCCGCACCAGGAACATGAGGCCGTAGGCACGCACGTTCTCCAGCAGCGGGCCGAGGTCGCCGGCGAGGAGCCGCGGGACAATCGAGATCTCGCGCTCCCGGACGGCGAAGGTCGCAGGGTGCCCGATCCAGAAGACCGCGATCGGGAGCACGGCCTGGAGCAGGCCCGCGGCGAACAGGCCGAGGTCCGCGAGCTCGCGACGCTTTCGAGTCTCGAGCGCGCGCACCGCGAGGAACGTCGCCGCCGCCAGCGCCGAGAGCCTTGCCGCGACGTAGGCGTACTGGGCGAGGCCGGTCACGACCCCGGCGAGGAAAAACGAGGAGGGGCGCCGGTCCTGCACGCCCGCCAGGAGGGCCGCGAACGCCGCCACCGTGAGCGCGGTGACCAGGACCTCGTCCCACCCCCAGCGGCCAACCGTGACCTGCCAGTCCGAGACCGCCAGCAGACCCGCGGCGAGCAGCGCAGCCTCGCGGGAGAGAAACCTGCGGCCGAGCAGGTAGAGCAGCGGGGGCGCCGCGATCCCCGGAAGCACCGAAATGAGCTTCACCCCGAGCTGCGAGAAACCCGACAGCCACAGCACCGCGTAGCAGAAGTACAGGTAGAGATTCGGGGTGTGCACCCACTGCGGTCCCGCCTCGAACAGCGGCGTCGCCCCGAACGGGGTGAAAGGCTGGCGCCCCGCGAGGGTGACGGCGTTGGCGGCCGCGGCCAGCTCGTCCACCCAGGGTCCGCTGGGGATCTCCCCGATGCGGTAGAGGCGAAAGAACGCCGCAAGGGCGAGGAGGAGCGCGAGGGCGAGCCAGTCCGAACGGGCGAGCCGGCTCTGCGGGCCGCGCTGGCGGCAGAGAGCGAGGCTCGCCGCCAGAGAGGCGAGCCAGGCGAGGAACGGCGCCGTTCCCGCGTTCCCGAGGGCCACCAGCGCCCCGGTGATCGCCGAGAGTGCCAGGCTGACGCCCAGGAGCGGCTTCCGGGCCGGCGCCGGACCCTGGAGGCCGTCGGCCCCACCAGGAGGGCTCACGGCGCCCCCCCTCCCGCTCCGGGCAGCCAGAGGTGCCCCCCGGGCACGGAAAGCCCGGCCCGCAGGCCGAGGGTCCCAGCCAGGCGCTCCAGGCCGGGCGCGGTGGCAAGGCCGGGCGTCACGATGACGGCCGCCCGTGCCGCCGGGGGGCGCATCGTGACCAGGAGCCGTTCGAGCTCACCCGGTGCGGGGATGTCCGTGCGCGGGTCGTACCACCCGGGGTGAGCCGCCGCCGAGGCCGGGTAGTTGACCAGGCGGAAGCGGCCTCGTGCGTCTCCGAGGTGGTAGGCGATCCCCAGGCGCCAGTAGCCGCCGATCACCACCTCGCCGCCCTCCGGCAGGCGCTGCCGCAACTCGGCCGCCACGCGCTGCTCGGCACTCGGGGGCCGCCCGGCCCACAGGACGATCGCAGCCGCGGTCACTCCGGCCGCGGCAAGCACGAGCAGCGAGGCTCCCGCCCGGGACGGCCGGGAGCGCGCCGCCCCTGCCCCGAGGAGAAGCAGGAACGGCACAAGGTAGAGCGCCTCGGCGCGCCCGGGGTACAGGGCAGGCACACCGAGCATCGCCAGGCCCGCGAGAGCGCCTGCGGGCACGAGGAAGCCGAGGAGCGGGCGCCAGGCCACGGCCCACGCGCGGCAGCCGGCGGCCAGCAGGGCCAGCACGAGGGCCGCCGCGGCTCCCTCCGCCCACGCCGGAGGGGAGGGGAGATCGAGGAACGCCCCGTAGCCTCCGGCAGGTGAGAGCAGACGCATGGGGGCCGCGAGCTTCTCTGCGTGAGGCAAACCGCGCCAGAACGTGGCCATCCATGCAATGGCGGCGGGCGGCTGCTGGGAGGCCACGGGAACCCAGGGGAGGTGCGAGGCGAGGCCGAGGGCCACGGCGGCGACCGCCCGCCCCCGCGCCGGGGGGAGAAGCGTCAGCCCCACGACCGCGAGGACGACGGCGAGGATCGGGCCGAGGCCATGGCTCCAGCAGGCGAGGGCCACCGCCAACCCCAGGCCGATCGCTCCACCCTTGCCGTGTGCGAGCGCCTCGAGCCGATCCCACCCCCACGCGGCGGCCAGCAGCAGCAGCGCATACGCCCGCCCTTCGCAGGACCAGGCCACCGCAAGCGGGTGGATGGCGAGAAGGGCCCCCGCCCACCACCCGGCCTCGGCCCCGAAGACCCGGCGCGCCGCGCTGGCGGCCAGCAGCACGGCGGCGGTCCCCGCGACCACCGCGAGGGCGCGGGCCGCGAGAAGGCCCGGGATGCCAAGGATTGTGACTATTTTCACAAGAGCGTACGGCAGCGGCGGACCCGAGTCGAGCCGGAGGGCATCCATCAACCCGCTCCAGGGGAGCCCGGCAGCCCAGAGCGTGAAGTACTCGTCGTGCCAGGGCGGGCGCACGACCGCCCCGAGGGCGCGGGGGAGCAGCGCGGCCAGGGCAAGACCCAGCCAGAAGAATCGCTCTCTCTGCGCGCGTGGCACGTCCCAGTGTCCCTGCAGCCGCGGCCGCGCGTCAAGGCGCGACGCGTATCATGCCGCGATCGGGGCACGCTGCGTGCCCGGGAGGTGCATGTGCGCCGCGTTCTTGCGGGTCTCGTCCTTGCCAGTGCTCAGCTGCTTGCCGGCGAGAGGCACCTCACGGTCGAGAGGATTTTCTCCGACCCTCCGCTGGACGGGACCCTGCCGAAAGAGGTGCACTGGCTCCGCGACGGCGAAAGCTTCTCGTTCCTCGAGATCCGCGGCGAGGGCAAGGATGCCCGAAGGTCGCTGTGGCGCGAGGATGCGGGGTCCGCGGTCCGCCAGTGTCTGCTCGACGAGGGGGAGCTCCGACCCTTCGGCGAGGGCAAGGACGCGGTGACGCCGAGGCTCGCGGGGTACCAGTGGTCGCCCCGGGGTGACGCGGTGCTGCTCTCCGGCGGCGGCGACCTCTTCATCGTCTCGCTGCCGGGCAAGCAGGTGCGCCGCCTCACGGCCACGCCGGCCGAGGAGGAGCTTGCCGAGTTCTCGCCGGATGCCCGCTTGGTCTCGTTCGTTCGCGACAACGACGTCTGGGCTCTGGAGCTGGCGAGCGGCAGCCAGATCCGGCTCACCGAGGATGGCTCACCGGACCACCTGAACGGGAAGCTCGACTGGGTCTACGAGGAGGAGCTGGCGGGCCGCAAGCCGGTCGGCTACGCCTGGTCACCCGACTCGCGCTGGATCGCGTACCTCACG
>JALHTD010000229.1 GCA_022865555.1 Thermoanaerobaculaceae bacterium
CCGCCTGCGCCTCGCCGAGGACCGGGACGCCCTGCGCCGACGGGCGAAGGAGCAACTCGCGGCGGCGCTCGCCGAGCTGGAGCAGGCCCGCGCGCGGGGCGAGTTCCCCGGCAAGAAGCGCCTCGCCGCCGTGCGCCGCACCGCCCTCCAGCTCGCCGACGAGGAGAGCGTGCCCAGTGCGTCCCAGCCTTTCGGCGTCGGGGCGACGGTGCGTGTGCGGGGCACCAAGGCCGCCGGTCAGGTCAGCCGGGTGGTCGGGGACCGGGTCGAGGTCCAGGTCGGGGACAAGCGGCTCTGGGTGGAGCAGTCCGCCTGCGAGCCAATCGCGCCGCCGCCCGCCCGAACCGAGGGCGAGGTCGAGATCTCCGAGGGTGAGGCGAGCCCGCCCGCCGAGCTCAAGCTCATCGGGATGACGCAGGAGGAGGCCCGGGAAGAACTGGAGCGTTTCCTCGACCGGGCCATGCTCTCCGGCATCGCCCGCGTTCGGGTGGTGCATGGGCACGGCACCGGCGCCCTGCGCAAGGTGGTGCGCGAGGTGCTGGCCGGCCACCCGTCCGTGGCAAACTTCGCCCACCCGCCGCAGTACCGGGGCGGGACCGGGGTGACCGAGGCCGACCTGGAGACCCGATGAGCGACTACGACCTCTCGCGCCGCGTTCTCGACCAGGTCCGGTAGGCCGCCGACATCGTGGCCGTGGTCGGCGAACACCTGACGCTGCGCAAGACCGGGCGCAACCACGTCGGCCTCTGCCCATTCCACGGGGAGAAGACGCCTTCCTTCAACGTCTCCCGCGAGAAGGGGACGTACTACTGCTTCGGCTGCAAGCGGGGCGGCGACGTGATCGACTTCGTCATGGAGCTGGAGCGCGTGCCCTTTGCCGAGGCCGTCGAGCGCCTCGCCGAGCGCTTTGGCATCCGCCTGCCCCCCGCCTCCCCGGAGGCGCGCCGGCGCAAGGACGAGCACGACCAGCTCGTGGAGGTGATGGAGGCGGCCCAGGCCGTCTTCGTGCGCCAGGTGGCCGAGGACCGCCCCCGGGCCTTCCTCGAGCGCCGGGGCGTCTCCCTCGAGCTTGCCGCGGAGTTCGGCCTGGGCTACTCAAAGGGGGAGTGGCGTGCGCTCTACGACGAGCTGCGCCGGCGCTTTCCCGAGCGCGCGCTGGTCGCCGCGGGCCTCGTCGTGGAGGGGGAGGCCGGGCGGGTCTGGGACCGCTTCCGGGACCGGGTCACGATCCCCATCCGCCTCACCCGTGGCCGCCTCGTGGCGTTCGGCGGACGCGCACTGGGCGACGAGACCCCCAAGTACCTCAACTCGCCCGAGAGCAGCCTGTTCTCCAAGAGCCAGGTGCTTTTCGCCCTCGACCGCGCCACCCGGGCCTTCGCCCAGGCCAACCGCGCCATCGTCGTGGAGGGGTACTTCGACTGTATCGCCTTGCACCACAACGGGTTCACGGAGACCGTGGCGACCCTCGGCACCGCCCTTTCCGAGCATCACGCCAAGGAGCTGGCGCGCCGGGTGCCCCGGGTCGTGGTGTGCTTCGACGGCGACGCCGCCGGCCGGCAGGCGGCCGTGGCGGCCATGCGCACCCTTCTGGGCGTCGCCCTCGAGGTGAGCGTCCTGCTGCTCCCGCAGGGCCAGGACCCCGATGACGTGGTGCGTCACGAGGGGGCCGAGGCGTTCCGGGGGCGGATCACGGGGGCGCTCCCCGCCGCCGAGTTCCTGCTCGAGCTGATGGGGGAGAACCGCGAGGATCGCAGGCGTAACCTATTGCAAACACTCGAAATCGTCGATTCATGCCCGGATCCGGTGCGACGCTTCTCGATGCGGGAGGCGCTGGCGCGGGGGGCGGGGGTTCCCCTGGACCAGCTCGGGTGGGGTGGCACCCCCCGGGTGGTGGCCACCCAGGCGGAAGTGGCCTCGCTCCCGCCCCCGGGGGAGCTGGCGCTGCTTCGCTCGCTGCTGATTGACGTTCGGGTGGAGCGGCGGGGCGAGCTTCTGGCGCAGGTGCCGGTGGAGGCGGTCGACCACCCGGCCACCCGGGCGATCCTCGACGCCATGTTGAAAAGGGCGGCCAGGGGTGAGACCCTTGAAATTTCTGCGATTACGTCCGACATTGACGATGGTGGCGTGCGCCGGGTGGTTGCCGCCCTTGAGCATGAGGTGCCAGAGACGGACGAGGAGCGCCTCACGCTTATCATATTGAGGGGACTTTGCGACAAAAACCGAAAAACAAGGCTCGCCGACCTCAGCCTCGAGATCCAGCGCGCCGAAAAGCAGGGGAACAAAGAAAAGCTCGCGCAACTCCAACGCGAGAAAAACGCCCTCATAAAAAGGCCAAAGAGCACCGCCTGAGCGAGGCGTCTGCCGGCTCTGGGGTAAGGGAGCGGGAGGCTCTGGGTTTGACCGTCGAGGAGAAGTACGTCGAGCTCGCCAGGCTCCTCGCGCTCGGGCGGGAGCGGGGGTACGTCCTGGTGGACGAGATCCTTGAGGTACTCCCGGAGGAAGTGGCCTCCACGGTCGAGGAGCTGGACGAGATCTACCTCCGCTTCACCGAGAACGACATCGAGATCGTCGAGAGCCTCGAGAAGCTCGCCGTCCTCGAGGACGAGGCGGCCCACGGCGACAGGCCGGAGACCCCCGAGCCGCTTCCGGGTGTCACCGTCGTCGATCCCGCAATGCTCGAGAAGACCAACGACCCCGTGCGCATGTACCTGCGGGAGATGGGCACCGTGAAGCTGCTTGACCGCGACGGTGAGGTGTCCATCGCGATGCGCATCGAGTCGGGCGAGGCCAAGGTCTTCGCCGCCCTTGCCTCCAGCCCCAAGGTCGGGGAGCTCTTCCTGCGCGCCAACGAGATGGCGCGGCGCGACCGCCGCATGATCCGCGACATCCTCTCCGGCCTCAACGGTGATCTGGACGAGCGCGGGCTGGCCCGCGTCGCGGAGACCATGAAGCTGTTCGACCGCATCTTCGAGCTGGACAAGCAGTCCAAGCAGCTCAAGGAGAGGCTGCGCCGGTGCAACAGGGGGACCCGCCGGGCCGACGAACTGTTGCGCAAGATCGACACCCTGGCCGGGGACATCTCGGTGCTGGTGCGCTCCACGAACTTCACCACCACGACCCGCAACCGCCTGGTGCGCTTTCTGACCGAGGTGGAGCGCCAGTTCTCCATTCCGCTCAACACCATCCGCAAGGACGAGGTGCGCCTCAAGACCGAGCGAAACGCCGAGCGCTACAGCTACTACAAGGACCGGGTGAAGCGCTACAGGGTGGAGCTGCGCACCATCGAGCAGCGTTTCGGTGTGCCCCACGGGGAGCTGAGACGGGTGGTCGCTGAGGTGCGGCAGGGTGAGGACGAGACCGACAGCGCCAAACAGAAGCTCATCGTCGCCAACCTCCGCCTGGTGGTCTCGATCGCCAAGAAGTACACCAACCGCGGCCTGCAGTTCCTCGACCTCATCCAGGAGGGCAACATTGGCCTCATGAAGGCGGTGGACAAGTTCGAGTACCGCCGCGGCTACAAGTTCTCGACCTACGCGACGTGGTGGATCAGGCAGGCGATCACCCGCGCGATCGCCGACCAGGCCCGCACGATCCGCATCCCGGTGCACATGATCGAGACGATCAACAAGCTGACCCGCACGCAACGCCAACTCGTGCAGGAGTTCGGCCGTGAGCCCACCGCCGAGGAGGTCGCCGAGAAGATGGAGATCCCGGTGACCAAAGTCCGCAAGATCATGAAGATAGCCCAGGAGCCCATCTCCCTCGAGACCCCCATCGGCGAGGAGGAGGACTCCCACCTGGGCGACTTCGTCGAGGACCGCTCGGCGGTTTCCCCCATCGACGCGGTGATCGCCGCCAGCCTCAAGACCCAGGCGGAGGGCGTCTTGCGCACCCTCACGCCGCGCGAGGCCGAGGTGCTGCGCCGCCGCTTCGGGATCGGCGACGGCACCGAGCACACCCTGGAAGAGGTGGGCAAGGCGTTCAACGTGACCCGCGAGCGCATCCGCCAGATCGAGTCGAAGGCGCTGCGGAAGCTGCGGCACCCCACCCGCGCCAGACTTCTGAAGCCCTACCTCGACATGATCGGCTAGCTTCGTGACCATTTTCCGTGGATCGTGGCCCGCCGCCCCTGGCGGGCCACGATCGTCTCAAGATCGCCGGCCCAACGGCATCGACCCTGTCTCGGCGCATCGCTTGCCAGTTGTCGCGGCGAAACCTACAATCACCGGTTGCTGGGTCCATAGCTCAGCGGTCAGAGCTGCCGGCTCATAACCGGTTGGTCCCAGGTTCGAATCCTGGTGGACCCACTTCGAAGGGGAAGGGTTCGCGGCCCGGGGGCGTGTCGGGCCGGATTGACGGTGCCCGTAGGTGCGGGAGGTGCGTTGAAGGTGCGGGAACAACTTGCAGGGTACATCGCGCTCCAGCGCCTGCTGGACCGTCGCACCGCGCTGAAGCGGGAGCGGGACACACCGCCCGAAGCACTCACCGCCCTGCGAACCCAGTTCGCCGAACGCCACGACAAACTCGAGCACGCGCGCAAGCGCCGCGAGACCCTGCAGGGAGAACAGGCCTCGCTGCAGAAGGAGGTCGAGGCGCTGCGCGAGGAGCGCGAGCACTTCCGCAAGCAGAAGAGCCAGGTCACCAACATGAAGCAGCTCTCCGCGGTGGTTTCCGAGTTGGACCACGTGGAGAGCCAGCTCAAGGGCAAGGAGGATCGGCTTCTCGAGATCTGGCAGGAGCTCGAGGGGATCGACGGCGACATCGCCACCCTCGGCGAGGAAAGCCAGGAGGAGAGGACCCTGCGGGAGCAAGCCGAGGCCACCTGGGAGCAGGGCCGGAAGGCGGCCGAAACGGAGCTCGCCGACGTCGAGCGTGACCTCCGGATGGTCCAGCGCGAGCTCGGCGAGGCCGCCATGGCCAGTTTCAAGAAGCTCTGGGAGTCCCGCAGGCCCAACGCGGTGGTGCCGATCGACGGCACCGGGTGTTCGGCCTGCCACGCCGACCTGCGCCCGTCCCTCGTGCAAATGGTCCGCACCAACGAGGAGCTGCAGTTCTGCGACCACTGCCGGCGGCTCCTCTACGACCCCGAGCAGTTCCAAGCCTCGGCATGACCGCCGTGAGGGCAGGCCGCGCCGCCATCGACGGGGGCGCCCGCGGAAACCCTGGTGAGGCGGGGTGCGGGATCGTGCTGGAGGCCGGCGGGCGCCGCGAGGAGCACACCCTCTACCTCGGCATCACCACCAACAACGTCGCCGAATACGCTGCGCTGCTCGCGGCTCTGGAGCGTGCACACGCCCTCGGCCTCGAGGAGCTCGCGGTTCGCTCCGACTCGCAGCTCCTGGTCGAGCAGATGAACGGCGGGTACCGCGTCAAGGCGTCCCACCTCAAGTCCCTCTGGCTGAAGGCCCGCACGCTCGCCGCGGGCTTCCGTCACTTCTCCATCGTCCACGTGCCGCGCGAGCGCAACCGCGCCGCCGACGCGCTCGCCAACAGGGCCATGGAGGACCGCACCTCCTCGCTCCCACGTCCCGAGGGGCTCCCGTGACCACCCTCGTCGAGAACCTGGCCGCCGTTCGTGGCAGGATCGCCGCCGCGTGCGGGGGCGCCGGGCGCGATCCTCGCGAGGTGCGCATCTTGGCGGTGACCAAGACCCACCCGGCCGAGGTTGTCGCCGCCGCCGTCGCGGCGGGCGTGGATGCGATCGGCGAGAACCGGGTCCAGGAGGCAGCGGCCAAGCGGTCGCAGGTGCCCGGGACCACGCCCTGGCACCTCGTCGGACCCCTGCAGCGCAACAAGGCGAAGCTCGCGCTGGAGCTCTTCGACCTGGTCGAGACCGTGGATCGACCCGAGCTCGCCGACCGCCTCGAGACGCTCCTCGCACCCGCGGGGCGCTTCCTGCCCATCTTCATCGAGGTCAACGTCGGCGGCGAAACGCAGAAGGGCGGCATCACGCCCGCTGACGCTGCGCCGCTGGTGGATGACTTGCTGGCGCGCTGCCCCCACCTGCGCCTCTCGGGGCTCATGACCGTGCCGCCCTACGATCCGGACCCCCGACGCGCTCGCCCCTACTTCGCGGCGCTCCGCAGCCTCGCAGACGATCTCACGACGCGCTTCGCCGTGCCACCCCTCGAGCTCTCCATGGGGATGAGCGAGGATTTCGAGGTCGCCGTCGGGGAAGGGGCCACGTGGGTGCGCCTCGGTCGCGTGCTCTTCGGCGAGCGCCGTCCGGCGCCGTGAGCCTTGTCACCGCCCCCGCCACGAGGTAAGTTAGTCTCGCAGTAACAGGAGGCTCTCGCCATGGACCGGCTGACGCCACTGGAGATTCAACGCTCGACGTTTCCGCGCCGGATGGGCGGGCTGGACCCCGACGCCGTGCGCGAGTTCCTCGGCCAGATCGCCGAGCAGCTCGAGGACGAGGCGCGCTCCCGCGGCGAGCTGCGCGCCCAGGTGGCCCGCCTCACACAGGAGGTCGACGAGTACCGGCAGCGCGCCGACGCCCTCAATGAGGCGATGGTGGCGGCGCAGCGGGCCGCCGAAGCCATCGTGGGCAGGGCGGAGGCCGAGGCGCAGCGCATGGTGAGCGAGGCCGAGGCGCTCGCCGACCGCGTGGTGGACGACGCCGCGCGACGCGCAGAGAACATCGAGCTCGTGATCGGACAGCTGCGCGGCCGCCGGCGCGCCGCACGCTCCGACCTCAAGCGCCTCGTGGATCTCCTGCAGGGCGCGGTGCGGGACGACGAGGCCGCAGAGCAGCGCGAGAGCGACGCACCGTCGGTAAGCTTCCTGCGCCGTCGCCAGTCCGACGCCAAGGGCGAGCGATGAGCCTTGTCGTGTCCGGGGCTACGGTCGTGGCCACCCCGCGTGGTCGGGCTGCACTCGCGGGGGAGTTGCAGAGGGCGGTCGAGCTTCTCCCCGGTGCGGTGGTGCGCTGCGAAGGCACCGCGATCGTTTTCGTTGGCGACAGGCACGAGCACGACCGCCGCTTCCAGAAACCCGACGAGGTTCTGGACGCGGCCGGCGGTACGGTCATCCCCGGCTTCGTGGACCCGCACACTCATCTGCCTTTCGCGGGCACCCGGGAGGACGAGTTCGACCGCCGCCTCGCCGGGGAGACTTACTCGCAGATCGCGGCCTCGGGCAGCGGCATCGTCGCGACCGTCCAGGCCACGCGAAAGGCCAGTTTCGACGAGCTGTTGGGCCTCACTCTCGAGCGCCTCGACCGTCAGCTCCTGAACGGGACCACCACGACCGAGGCGAAATCCGGGTACGGTCTCGAGCTCGAAACCGAGCTCAAGCAGCTGCGCGTCCTCCGCGAGGCTGCCCGGCGGCACCCCGTCGAGATCGTCCCGACCGCCATGCCCGCGCACGAGGTACCTCCCGAGTGGCGGCACGACCCGGACGGCTACGTGGAGCTGGTGGTCGGTCAGATCCACCCCGCGATCGCGGCACAGAAGCTCGCCGGGGGGGTGGACGTGTTCTGCGAGCGCGGCGTGTTTTCCCCGCACCAGACCCGGAGGCTGCTGGCCGACGCGCGCCGCTACGGGTGGCGCATTCATCTCCACGCCGACGAGCTGTTTGACCTCGGCGGCGCCAAGCTGGCCGCCGACCTCGGCGCGGCTTCCGCGTCGCACCTCCTGCACACCAATGACGAGGGGATCCAGGCCCTCGCCCGGCGGGGCGTGGTCGGCGTGGTGTTGCCGGGGGTCTCGTTCTTCCTGCGAGAGCGGTACGCCCCGGTGCGCCTCCTGATCCACGCCGAGGTCCCGGTCGCCCTGGCCACCGACTGCAATCCCGGCTCCTCCCACACCGAGTCGATGCCAGCGATCATCGCCCTGGCCTGCCTCGGTGCTGGCTTCACCACCGAGGAAGCGCTGGTCGCCGCGACTTTGAACGCCGCCGCCGCCCTCGGCCGCGCCGACCGGATCGGCACCCTCGAGCCGGGCAAGCAGGCCGACCTCGTGGTGCTCAACGCGCCCTCTCCGAAGCACCTCGCCTACCACTTCGGCGTGAACCTCGTGCGACACGTCGTCAAGGCGGGCAAGCTCGTGGTCAGGGACGGCGCGCTCGTGCAGCGCTGATCGCTTCTGCCTCACGAAACCGCCCCGTCCAGCGCTCGGGAGCGCCTCCGGCGACGCGCCAGCGCACGCTAGGCAAAGGAGACTATTGCCAGGATCACCGCCACAATGACGATGACGATCCAGATGATCTTCATGGTGCGGCTGCTGCTCTTCTTGTCGAGGTCGGAAAGAGGTTCGAACATGTGTGCCCTCCGGGTAGTCGCCGCTCGGTTCCCGAAACGTGGCGCGAGCCGCGTCGCCTGGGATCAACTGGATGGCGGCCCGACCATCCGAGGTTGTCCTCCGGCGGCACGATGTCGACGGACCCTTTTGAAACCCCACCCCCCGGTCTCTCTCCGGCCGGAGGCGTGCGCCCCTCACTGAATCTAGCGCTCGAACCCTCTGCCTGCAAGGCCGAATGAGGTTGCGACCGGGGAACCAAAACCTTCCACAGGCGTGGGTTTGGGTAAGAAGTACTCGAGAAGACTTTCCCGTGGTCCGCTCAGACGCGCTCGAGCTTAGCCAGAGAGGGGATCAGCGTCTTGCGGCCGGCGCGGTCGAAGAAAACGACCAGGCGGGTCTGGGCGTCCGTCCCCTGCACCTGCAGGATCACCCCCGAGCCGAACGTTGCGTGGCGCACCTTGAGGCCGGGCCGCCAGCCGTCGGGGTGGGGCGTGCGCTGCTGCCGGCCGATGCGCGTATCGGCACTCGGCCCAGGGGCGGGTCGTGACGGGCGAGGCAGGTGGGTGCGGAACGCGTCGCGGCCGGCGAACGCAGTGCGCTCCTCCACCACCTCGCGCGGCACCTCAAGCAGGAACGGGGAGGGACGGCCGGAGAGCAGCTGCCCGTTGACCCGCCGCACCCGCGCCAACGTGAGGAACAGCCGCCGCCGCGCCCTCGTCATGCCGACGTAGGCAAGCCGCCGCTCCTCTTCCTCATCCGCCTCCCCGTTCCCCTCGCGGCGCAGCGGCAGCAGGCCGTCCTCCATCCCCACCAGGAACACGACGTCGAACTCCAGCCCCTTCGCCGCGTGCAGCGTCGAGAGCTGCACCGCCTCTCCCTCGCGCCGCGCATCCGCATCGGTGAGTAGTGCCACCTCGTCCAGGAACCCGGTCAGGTCGAGGCCGCGCTCGACTGCCTCGGCCGCCGCGGCGACCAGTTGATCCAGGTTCGCCCTGCGCGCCCGGTCTTCCTCGTCCTCCGTGGCGTACTGCGCCGCCAGGCCCGAACGCTCCAGCAATTGGCGCACCACCTCCACTGCGGGCGCGGAGCCCGCCAGCGTCTGCAGCTCGCCCAGAAGGCGGAAGAACTCCCCCAGGGCCAGGCGCGCCCGTGGCGTGAGCCGCTCGGGAAGCCGCCGCGCCGCCTCGGGCAGCGAGACCTCCCACGCGACCGCCGCTGCTTCGAGGTGCTCCATCGCCACCTGCCCGATCCCGCGTGCCGGCACGTGGACCGCACGGCGGAACGCCAGCACGTCGTCCGGCACCACCAGCAACCGGAGGTACGCGAGGGCGTCGCGCACCTCCTTGCGCTCCCAGAAGCGGGTGCCGGCCACCACCGCGTAGGGGACGGTGCGCCGCACCAGCTCCGCCTCGAAGCTGCGTGACTGCGCGTTGACCCGGAACAGCACCGCGATCTCGCCGAGGGAGACCGTGCCGCGCAGGCGCTCGATCTCGTCGGCCACGAAGCGCGCCTCGTCGCCCTCGTCGGCCGCCAGGTACACGGCCACCGGTGCGCCCTGACCAACCTCAGACGAGAGCTTCTTGGGGCGGCGGCGGGCGTTGTGGGCGATCACGGCCGCAGCAGCCTGGAGGATCGGCTCCGCCGAGCGGTAGTTGCGCCCGAGCGTCACCACCCGGCTCCCCGGGTAGGTTGCTTCAAAGTTGAGAATGTTCTCAATTTCGGCGCCCCGCCAGCGGTAAATCGACTGGTCCTCGTCCCCCACCGCGGTGAGGTTCGGCTGCTTGCCTCCGAGCAGCCACACCAGCTGCGCCTGGGCGAGGTTGGTGTCCTGGTACTCGTCCACCAGGATCCAGCGGAAGCGTGACGCGAGCCCCTTGCGCAGCCCCTTCTCCCGCTCGAGAAGCCCGACCGCGCCGAGCAGCATGTCGTCGAAGTCCACGGCTGCAGCCGTCCGCAGCTCGCCCTGGTACGCCTCGTAGAGCTCGGCGATCAGGCGCTCGTCACCGCCCCGGGCCCGCGCCGCCAGTTGCTCGGGGGTGGCCATAGCGTTCTTCGCAGCCGAGATGCGCGAGCGGGCGGCGCGCGGCGACATGCGCGAGGACGGGACGTCGAGGCGCTTGAGCACCCGCTCGATCAGCGTGCGCTGCTCGTCCTCGTCGGCGATGGCGAAGCGTGGCGGCAGTCCCGCTTCGGCAGGGTGGTTGCGAAGGAGTTGCAGCGCGAATCTGTGGAAGGTGCCCACGAACCCGCCGCGCAGGGAGCCGCCCACGAGCTTCTCGACGCGTTCGGCCATCTCCCGCGCCGCCTTGTTGGTGAACGTCACCGCGAGGACCTCGTGCGGCTGCGCCAGCCCTTTGCCCAGCAGCCAGGCGATCCGATACGTCAGCACCCGGGTCTTCCCCGAGCCCGCCCCCGCGACCACCAGCAGCGGCCCCTCGCCGTGCGTCACGGCCTGCTTCTGTTCGTCGTCGAGATCGGCAAGCAGCTTTGCGAGGCGGTCCAACGTCCCTCCATGGCGGGGCGGCCCCAACACCGCCGGGGCGTGGAGAGCGGATTGTACCCCCTCGCAGGGACAGGCAGCACCAGGGTGTGGACGCCCTACCGACCGCGTTGAGTCAGCCCCTGGGGCTCGACGTGGATCGTCCTTCCCCCCTGCACGTCGGCCTCCGACACCGCCACATCCGCCGGTCTTCCCGAAGCGACAATCCGACAGGACCCGAGCGCCCGCACGGCCCCGCCGCCCCCATCGGTCGCATAGGGAACGAGGAACTCGAACCGCCCTAGTGCATCGGCGAGAGTCTGGTCGTGGTACGTGAGGTGCCGGCCGCGGTTGGTCACCA
>JALHTD010000230.1 GCA_022865555.1 Thermoanaerobaculaceae bacterium
CCGCGTGTCGGAGGTTCGAGTCCTCTCAGCCCCGCCAAATTACAGACCACGGCACGTTTCAGACCCCGGCTCTTTCCCGGCCCCAAATCGGCAACCGCTCCCAAGCCTTGTCACTGCCTCAAGGAGCAAACGCTCCGCGAAAGGGAAGATACCGTACAACGTGTCGCTCGCCGAGTGCGAGCGCCGGTCGACCGCGATGAAGACCTGCACGCAGAACACCGCGGCGAGCGCGACGAGCCCAAACCCCTGCAAGGAGACCGGCCGGTAGATCCACCCCCAGGACGCAAACCAGCGGCGTGGCACTGTTCCTCCAGTCGCGACGAAACGAAGCAGCTCTAACGCAGCGGGGTTTGGAGCGGCGCGAATCGGGCCCTGGAAGAAAAGGCCGGGCGGTGTTTCGACCACCCGGCCCAAAGCCACGTCGAGGCAACGTCGCGGTCTCGAACCTTCTACGGCTCCAACGGCTGGTTGTTGTGGGCATAGGCGGGTCCCGGCACGCGGCCGTCCACCTCGCCCGAGATCACCCACTTCCCCAAGCCGGAGATGCACTCCCTGCAGACCAGGCGGACCGGCTGGAGCGCGTTGTCGGCGACCTCGCCCTCCACGAACATGCCCGTACGCCTGCGCAGGCAGGAGTCGCAGATACCTTCCTTGGTTTCGTCATGACGCCAGACCGGACCGGCCATGAGTGTTCCGTCCTCCGTCTCAGGTGGCCTCGACTAGAACGGGATCTCTTCCTCGCCCTCGGGTGGGAACTCCGGCGCCTCGCCGCCCCCGGCGCTGGCGGCGGGCTCCCCGCCCTGGGGCTTGGGCCCGACGAAGCGGATGGTCTGGGCGATGATCTCGGTGAAGTAGCGGCGGTTCCCCTTGTCGTCGTCGTACGTGCGGGTGCGGATCGAACCCTCGACGTAAATCGACCGGCCCTTGCCGAGGTATTGGCCGCAGAACTCGGCGAGCTTGTCGAACGCGACGATGTTGTGCCACTCCGTCTGGTCCTGCCACTTGCCTTCTTTGTCCTTGCGTCTCTCGTTGGTCGCCAGCGCGAACTTGGCCACTGCCATGCCGCTAGGGCTGTGCCGCAGCTCGATGTCACGCCCGATGTTGCCGATCAGAATCACCTTGTTGACGCTCATGACTCGCCTCCCGGCGTGGACGGTGGCCGAGAGTAGCAGATCGCCGAAAGAAAGACGAGGGGGCAAGCCCCATGGGTGACGACGGGTGGCGCGCCGCTCGCGCCCGCCAGGAAGAACCCCCCGCCTAGGGCCGGCGAAGGGACGAGAGGATTGCGATGGCCAGGCTCCAGTACACGGCGCTTTCGGTGATGCGGCCGATCTTCTCCTCGGTCGTCAGGTCGCTCCAGTCACGGGCAAACGGGCCGGCGAGCACCCGCCGGAGATCGGCGCTCGGCATGGTGATCAGGAGGTTGGTGGCGGTCAGGGGCACGGGCCCGCCGCGCATCTGGGACGCCTGCTCCCGGCTGATCCCATAGGCGAGGCGGACCATGGGGTCCTTCCAAAACTCCTGCCGCAGGCCGAGGTCGAACTCGGCATGGCCCCGCTCCTGCCGCAGGTCGACTATCTCGTTCAGATGCAGCTTGAGGGCCTGAGGCGGAGGGGGCGGGGAAGTATCGGGCGTCGGGGCAGCCGGCGGCTCGTCCGAGGCCAGAGCCGTCGTGGCAAGCGCCAGCAAGGCGAGGGCGGCGAGACTTGCCCGCATGGTCAACTCCGTGAGCCGCTCACACCAAATGTAGGCCCTCCGGGTCCCGAATGCACGTTTCCGCGCCGGCGGCGCCGGCGTCACGATGTTGGGGAGCCCGGTCCGGTTTGGTAGAGTGCCGCCGATGTCTACGAAGGAGCGGCTGCTGACCGCCACCGGTGGGATGGCCGCGGTGACGCTCGCGAGCAGAATCTCCGGGCTCGTGCGGGACAAGGTCGTCGCCGACCTCCTGGGCGCCGGGACGGTGGCCGACGCCTTCTACACCGCCTTTCGAATCCCGAACATGTTCCGGCAGCTCCTGGCCGAGGGTGCTCTCCAGGCTGCGTTCATCCCCACCCTGGCGGAGCTCAAGGCCACGGGGGAGCACGACCGCACGCGCGACTTCGTGCGGGCGATGACCTCGCTGCTCCTGCTGGCGCTGCCCGTCGTCGTTGCCCTCGGAATCTTCGCCGCCCCGTGGCTCGTGCACCTCTTCGCGGCCAAGTTCGCGGCCAACCCCGCGAAGTTCGACCTGACTGTCCGCCTCACGCGACTGATGTTTCCCTACCTGGGGCTGATCTCCCTTGCGGCTCTCGCCCAGGGCGTGCTCAACGTCTCGGACAGGTTTCTGCTTCCCGCCGCGACGCCCATCGGCCTCAACCTCTGCATCGTGGCCGGGACCGTCACCGCAGTGACGGCGGCCGGCGGGAAACCGGAATGGATGGCGATCGGTGTGCTGGCGGGTGGGTTCGTCCAGTTCGCGATGCAGTGGGTGGTGTGCGGGCGCGTGGGCCTGCCGATGCTGCCCGGTCGGGGGGTGCTCACGAGCCCCGAGGTGCGACGGGTGCTCGCGAAGATGATGCCCACCGTCACGACGCTCGGGATCTATCCGCTTACCCTGATGCTGGCGAACCGCTTCGCCGCGAGCGTCGGCGAGGGCGCGGTGACGTGCGTGTACAACGCCTCGCGGGCCAACGAGCTCGTGTACGGCGTCGTGATCGTGCAGCTCACCACCGCCGTGCTCCCTATGCTCGCGGCGGAACGGCAAGCAAGCGAGCTGGCTGCCCGGGACACGCTGGCGTTCGCGCTGCGCCTGCTCTCCGCGGTCGCGATCCCGAGCACGGTCTTCAGCGCGGTGCTCGCCATGCCGATGATCGGGGCGCTGTTCGGGGGGGGCAAGTACACGTTGGCGGACGTCAGGATGGCCGCGGCGGCGCTGCTCGTGTACTCGATCGGGATGCCGTTCCTCGGGCTGACTAAGCTCCTCGCCAGTGCCTCCTTCGCGTGGAACGACACCCGCTCCCCGGTGATCGCCTCCGCGGTGAACCTGGGCGTGTTCTTCGTCCTCGGGCTGGCCCTCACGGGTCCG
>JALHTD010000231.1 GCA_022865555.1 Thermoanaerobaculaceae bacterium
GTAGGTGCCGGGGAAGCCGAAGGCGCGGGCGATGCGGCGGTCGAGCTCCCTGACCTTCTCGCCGTCCCCGAGCAGCTGCAGGAACGAGGCCTGGGTGCCAGTGGTGCCCTTGGCGCCGCGCAGCAGGAGGCGCGAGCGCTCGAACTCGAGCCGATCGAGGTCGCCCAACAGGTCCGCGAGCCAGAGGCAGGCGCGTTTCCCCACCGTGGTCGGCTGCGCGGGCTGGAAGTGGGTGTGGCCGAGGCAGGGCAGCTCGCGGTGGGTGCGCGCGAAGGCGGCGAGCGCCGCCACCACGCCCGCGGCGCGCTCGACCAGCAGGTCGGCCCCCTGGCGCAGCACGATGAGGTCGGCGTTGTCGGTCACGTAGCAGGAGGTCGCCCCCAGGTGCAGGAACGGCCCTGCGGCCGGGGCCGCCTCGGCGAGGGCGCGGATGTGCGCCATCACGTCGTGGCGGGTCTCGCGCTCGATCTGCGCCGCGCGGGCGATCTCCTCCTCGGTCGGCTCCAGGTGGGACTCGAGCTGGGTGAGCGCCTCGGCCGGAATCTCCACCCCGAGGTCGCGCTCGGCGCGCATCAGCTCCAGCCACAGGCGACGCCAGAGGCCGAGCCTGACCGCGGGCGAGAAGAGCCGTCGCATCGCCCGCGACGCGTAACGGCCCGTGAGCGGGTGCACGAACTCGTCGATTGCCATGCCGCCATTATGCCTCCTAACGACAGCCATCACGTAACAGTCAGCGTATTTCTTTGGTGGTCGGGCAAACTCCGCCCCTGGGGCGCACTGCGGCAATTCTTTCGGAGGCCGCGGGACCCGGGCGCGGCGATCGCGGCTGGGAGACGCGGGCCAGCAAAGCCGAAAGGCGACGCTGGAACCGCGAGGGTCCCGGCCGTGAGCGCCGCAGCCCGGTCGCGGCCGCAGGAATCTCGGCCCGCGGCGAGCGGGGGCTCGCGAGGGCCGAGAGCCGCAAGCCCCAGGGGCAAGAACAGAACCTTGACTTATCCCGTCGCTTCGGGACATTCTCGGCTCCCGCGCGGGCACTCCCCGCAGCGGGCGGAGGTCCTGATCACCGACGCCGAACACCTCAAGGACGCTCTGGCGCGCACGTCGGGCACCTTCGTCGTCGCCGACGGCAAGGAGGGCTGAATGTTCCGCAACCCCTGGCAGAGGCACAAGGACCTGATCTCCATCCACGACCTCACCGCCGAGGAGGTGGAGACCCTGTTCCAGCTGGCGGCCAACGTGAAGGCGCGCCCCGACCGCTATCGCAACGCGCTCTCGGGCCAGACCCTTGCGATGATCTTCGAGAAGTCCTCGACCCGCACCCGGGTCTCCTTCGAGGTCGGCATGTACCAGCTCGGGGGCCTGGCCACGTTTCTCTCAAGCCGCGACATCCAGATCGGCCGGGGTGAGACGATCGAAGACACGGCCAGGGTGCTCTCGCGGTACGTCAACGGCATCATGGCGCGCACCTTCGCCCACGAGACCGTCGCGGAGCTCGCGAAACACGCGACCGTGCCGGTCATCAACGGTCTGACCGATCTGCTCCACCCGTGCCAGGCGCTGACCGACTACTTCACGGCGCGCGAGAGGTTCAGCAACACCCGCGGGTTGACCCTCGCCTACGTCGGCGACGGCAACAACATGTGTCACTCGCTGATGTTCGGCGGGCCCA
>JALHTD010000232.1 GCA_022865555.1 Thermoanaerobaculaceae bacterium
ATGGACTTCCACCTCAACGGCGGCACGTTCAACCTCGGGCACCGCAACCCGGATATCGTCGCTGCCCTGGTCGAGGGGCTGGGGACCTACGACGTGGGCAACCACCACTTCGCCTCAGCGCCTCGCGCTGCACTTGCTGAGCAACTGATCGCGTGCTCGTTCGGGGGAGCGCTGTCCTACGTGGTGTTCACGCCGAGTGGATCGGAGGCCGTCGACGTGGCCATCAAGTCGGCCCGGCGGGCCACCGGCCGGCGACGGATCGTGGCGTTCGACTGCGCCTACCACGGCCGCAGCGGGCTGTCGGGCGCAGCCGGGGATCCCTCGAACGCCCGCTCGTTCGGCAGCGACCTCCCCGATGAGTTCGTCACGGTGCCCTTTGGGAACCTCGACGCCGTGGAGCAGGCGCTCGCCGCCGGCGAAGTGGCGGCTGTGCTAGCGGAGGTCATCCCCGCGACTGCCGGCTTCCCGATGCCTCCCGACGACTATTACCCTACGGTGAGCAGGGTCTGCGACCGCCACGGCACGTTGCTGATTGCCGATGAGGTCCAGACCGGCCTCGGCCGCACAGGTGACGTGTGGGCCATCGAAAGTTGGTGTGTCGTCCCCAACATCCTCGTCACCGGCAAGGGGCTGTCCGGCGGGGTGTACCCGATCTCGGCGACCCTGCTCGATGAGCGGGCCGGCCGGTGGTTGCACGATGACGGGTGGGGGTACGTGTCGACCTTCGGCGGGTCGGAACTGGGCTGCATCGTGGCCCAGAAGGTGCTGGAGCTCAGCACCGCGCCCGCCACCCTCGCCAATGCGCGCGCTATGGGCACCTACTTCAAGGAGCGCCTTGAGCGGCTGGCCGCCAGCTACCCCTACCTCCTCGAGGTGCGCCAGCGCGGCGTGGTCATGGGCATCCGTTTCGACGACAGCAGCGGGGCCCTGCGGATGTCGGGGGCCCTTTACCGGGAGGGCGTGTGGGCCATGTTCTCCGGCTTCGACCTCTCGGTGCTACAGTGGACGCCGGGCCTGCTCATCGACCAGACGTATGCGGACGAAGCCCTGGCCCGGTTTGAGCGAGCGCTCGCTTCTGTACAGGAGCAGTACGGCGCTGGCCGGAGTGGCAGCTGATGGTCGCCAACACGCACCCCTTCTATCGCCAGCCCTCGAGTGAGCAGATCGCGGCTCTCACCGGGCTCGCACGGGCGGCGCTTCCCGCATGGGGACTGCAGGCGGACAGCTCGCTCGAGCTACTCGAGGAGCGCGAGAACGCTGTGTTTGTGGTCACCACCGGCGGCGGTGAGCGCTTCGTCCTGCGGGTGCACCGGGCCGGCTATCACAGCGACGCCCAGATCCGTTCGCAGGTGGCCTGGGCTCGAGCGCTGCAACGGGACGGCATCGTCCACACGGCCGACGTGATCGACACGAGTGGCGGCGAGCCGTTTGCCGTCGCGCCCCACCCCGATGTCCCCGAGGAGCGGCAGGTATCGCTGTTGCGGTGGGTCCCTGGAACCCGGCTGTCCGAGCTGGGCGGCGGTGCCGAGCAAGAGTTCGAGCTGATCGGCGA
>JALHTD010000233.1 GCA_022865555.1 Thermoanaerobaculaceae bacterium
AGCTGCAGACGTCGCTCGAGCACCGCCACCTCGGGGTTTCCGGGGTCGAGATCCTTGGCGAGCTTCAGGAAGCCCCTGGCTTCCTCGGCCAGCCCGGCCTCCAGTGCGTCCCGGACCCGGGTGATGTGGGTCTGGATTTCGCCGGTGGACCGCACCCGGGCCTGCGCCTCGAGCGCCAGCTGCCGCGCCTCCGTGTGTCCGGGCAGCTCGCGCAACACCGACTGGGCGAGCGCCAGCGCCCCCCGGAAGTCGCGCTGGGCGAAGGCCTGGTGAGCCCTGACCAGCGTGCCATCGATGTCCATGCCGGTGTGCGCCGTCACCTCGCCGATGAGCTGCCCGAGGTCGACCGGGGAGCCAGCGGCGATTGCCTGCTCCAAGCGCTGCGCCGGTGCGAACCTCGGGTCTACCTCGGTGATCGAGCGGAGGATTGTGCGGGACTCCTCGCTATGGCCTTCGCGGTGGAGGCGCACGGCCTCGGCAAAAGCCGTGAGGACGCGCTGCTGGACGGTGGGGTCGAGGGAGTCATCGCCAGGGTAGGCCATCGAATCATGCTAGCGCCCTGCTTCGGCAGGGTCAACGCGAGCGCAGGCCGAGGGCCCGCAGCTTGCGGTAGAGGTGCGAGCGCTCCAACCCCAGCACCCGCGCCGCCTGTGACATGTTGCCACCACACTCTTCCACTACCCGCTCCACATACTGGCGCTCGAACTGTTCACGCGCCTGTCGCAGCGTGACGAAGGCGCCGTCGCCCCCAGGCAGTGGCCCGGCCGAACGGAGGTCGAGCACGACCGGGGTTATCTCCTCGTCGGCCACCATGATCATGAGGCGCTCCACGAGGTTACGGACCTCGCGCACGTTGCCGGGCCAGTCGTACGCCTGCATAATCTCCATCGCCGCCGGGCTGACCCGCTTGGGCCTGACGCCGGTGCGCCGGGTGAACTGTCGCATGAACTCCTCGACCAGCAGGGGGACATCCTCGCGCCGCTGATCGAGGCCAGGCACCCTGATCGGTATCACGTTGAGCCGGAAGAGCAGGTCCTGGCGAAACCGGCCCGCGGCGATCTCGTCATCGAGGTTCTTGTTGGTCGCCGCGATGACGCGCACGTCCACCCGCACCTCCTGGGAGCCGCCGAGGCGGGTGAAGCGCGACTCCTGGAGCACCCGCAGCACCTTCGCCTGGGTGAGCAGGCTCATGTCGCCGATCTCGTCGAGGAAGAGTGTGCCGCCGTCCGCGATCTCGAACTTGCCGCGCTTGTTCTCGACCGCGCCCGTGAACGCACCCTTGAGGTGCCCGAAGAGCTCGCTCTCGATCAGCTCGGCCGGGATGGCCGCACAGTTCACCGCCACGAACGGGCCCTGTGCCCGGCGCGAGTGGAGGTGAAGGAGCCGCGCGACCACCTCCTTGCCGGCGCCGTTAGGCCCGCTGATCAGCACCCGGGAATCGGTTGGCGCAGCCAGAAGGATCTGCCTCCGCAGCTCCACGACCGCGGGCGAGCTACCGGTGAGCAGGGGCACTTCCTCCCCCCGCTCGACCTTCAGTTGCCGCTCGAGCCGCGCGTGGGCGAGGGCGTTGTGCACGGTCACAAGCACGCGCTCGAGAGCCAGTGGCTTCTCGAGGAAGTCGAGCGCCCCTTCCCGCACCGCCCGCACCGCGAGCTCGGCCGTGGCGTGCCCGGAGATCAGCACGACCGGAAGCTGGTGGCCTGCGGCCCGGAGCTGCCGGAGCGCCTCGATGCCGTCGATTCCCGGCAGCCAGACGTCGAGCAGCATCAGGTCGAAAATCTCGCGGGACACCGCCGCCAGCGCCTCCTCGCCGGTCGCCACGGTTGCGTCCGAGTAGCCCTCGTCTCGCAGAATGCCCGCAAGCTGGTCGAGGATCCCGCGCTCGTCGTCGACCACAAGAATGTTGCCGTGGCTCACGGAAGCCCCCCGGGGATCCGCACCACGGCCCGCACGCCGTGCGGTTGGTTGGCCTCGAGGCGCACGGTGCCGCCGTGGTCGGTGACGATCCTCTGCACCATGGCGAGACCCACCCCCGAGCCTCTCAATTTCGTCGAATAGAACGGCTGGAACAACAGCTCGGAGTCCTCCACCGGCAGCCCCGAGCCCCCATCCGTCACGGTCACGACGAACTCATCCCCCTCCCAGGTCAGCGAGACGAGCACCAGCCCATTCGCCGGGGAGGCCTCCACCGCGTTGTCGAGGAGGTTGGCGAGCACCTGGCGGAACTGCTCGGGATCGAGGAGCACTTCGCGCCCGCCCGAGTGGTCGGCGAGCTCCACCCGCAAGCCCTCCTTCACACCCTGGTACAGCGTCACCAACTGGCCGGTGAGCTCCCCGATGTGGGCGGGCCGGCGAGCCAGCGGGGGCAGCTTCGCGTACTGGGAGAAGCTGTCCACCATCTCCTGCATCGACTGGACGTGCTCGACGATCGCCCGGCAACCCTGCGACACGACACCCTGCAGGTCCGGGCTGCTGCGTTCCGAGTGGCGCGCCATGCGCTCCGCCGCGAGGCGGATGGGCGTGAGCGGGTTCTTGATCTGGTGGGCTAGGCGCCGGGCAACCTCGCTCCACGCCGCCTGGCGTTGGGCGCGCAGCAGCTGGGTGAGGTCCTCGAGGGCCACCACCCACCCCTCCGGCTGCTCGGGTGGGCCCAGCGGCACCACCGCCATCTCGAGGTTCCTGGCCACGCCGCCCGGGTACACCATCAGAGACCCCCGCACCGACCCCCCAGCGTTGCGGATCGTCTCGGCCAGGCGCGCGAGTCCCGCCGCGTCGAGGGCCTCGAGCGGCATCTCCCCCTGCGCCAGCGCGGGCAGGCCGAGCATCGCCGCTGCCGCCGGGTTGCCCCGCACGCGCGTTCGCTCCGCATCGAGGGTCAGCACGCCTGTCCGTACCGCACCCAGCACGGTGTCGAGGCGTCGCACCGTCGCCTGCAGCTCCTCGTCGCGCTCCCGCAGCCGCAGCACCATGGAGTTGAACGAGCCCACCAGCATCCCGACCTCGTCCTCGGCGGGGAGCGGGACCTGCTCGAGCGACTCTCCCCCCGCCACCCTCTGGGTTGTGGCGGCCAGCGCCAGCAGCGGCGCCGTGAAGCGGCGGGAGAGGTGGAGACCCAGCCAGATCGCCGCGAACGCCACGAGGAGCGCGAGACCTCCGAACCCCAGCACCACGGTGGCGGTGATGGTCGGCCGCTCCATCTTGAGGTGCTCGTAAGCGACGCCGCCGGCAGCCAGCCGCGCCTGCGCCCGTACCAGGGTTTCGGGCAGCGCCTCGCCGACCAGCACGACGGATTAGTCCGGCAGGAGGTGCCAGGCCCGCACCACGAGCGTGCCGCCGAACCGCTCGCCTCGCACCCCGTTGCTCTTGAACACCTCCACGGGGAGGGGCGTGAGCCGCTGGAGCAGGCGCTGGCGGGGATCCACCAGCTCCACCACCGGGATGCCGTCGCGCAGCCAGCCCGTCAGGTGGTTCCCCAGTTCGGTGTGCAGGCGCTCGAGCTCCGTCAACCTCGCCGGCTGTGAGGCAATCCCCTGCAGCTGCCCGGCAATCACCTGCGCCGCCCGCTGGGTGCGGCCTTCGGCCTCGGCCCGCACGCCGTCGGCGAGCTCGACGCCGGCGCGCGCCATCCGCTCCACGGGTGCCGAGAACCACGCCGACGCAGCGCCCGAGAGCAGCGCCGCGCTCAGCAGGAAGAGCAGGCTTGTGGGCACCAGGATCATGACCAGGTACGAGAGCAGCAGCTTGGTTCTGAAACGGGACCCAAGGATGCCGTACCGCCGCTCCAGAGCCAGCTTGAGGAAGTTGCGCAGCAGGATGAAGAGCAGGATCGCAATGAGCGTGAGGTCGAACCACCACAGCAGAAAGGTCAGCAAGCGATTGGTGAGGTCTTCCGGGGGAAGATCGGCCATGCGGGAGAACAGCGCGTACGCCGCCCCCGCCAGCACAAGCAGGCCCACGTACACCCCGACGAGGAATCGGTTCTGCCGCCGGTACCGCTGCCAACGCCGCCGCCAATCGCTCACGGCGACTCCGGCACCGCGAACTGGAACCACTCGGTCCCGACGGTCGAGGGGATCACAAGGAGCTTGTAGTGCGTCAGGAACTCCGCCCGCACGAACAGCAGCAATGGCTCGGTGCGCAGCGGGACCGTGATGTCCGAGGGAGGGGGGTGCGTGACCCAGCGGATCGCCTCTTGAAGCGAACCCACCTGACCCGAGGCAAGGATCTCGCCGTCCAGCTCGGCCACCAGCGTGAACACCCCGGTGAGAGGATCACGCTGCGCCTTGACCGCCAGCTCGTGCGCCGCGACGCGCTGGTCCCACAGCCAGTGCCGGTTGCGGTAGAGGCGGAGACGGTAGGTGATGCCGACCGATGCGCCGGCCGAGAGCGCATCGCTCCACTCCACAGGGAGCTCACGCTGCACGATCATCTGCACCGCCAACCGCCCCGGGCTGGGCATGAGCTCCACCTTGAGCTCCGGCAGCGGCGCCGCGGCCAGCAGGATCAAGGCCAGCACCATGGTGTGGCAATCGTACCACACCGGCGAAAGCCAGTGACGAGTTAAGAGTTTAGAGTCGAGAGTTCGAAAACCGCCGACGCGAGCCGGGGACAGCCGAGCAGCGCCCGGGAGCTTCCAGATTCTTCACTCGTGAGTTGTTCCCTGCCCCTAGCCGGCCAGCGCGGCCTCGGGCTCCAGCTCACCCGTGTAGGGCCTCACCGTGAGTGAGGCGACCCGGTCGGGCTCGACGAGCTCCCAGGCCTCCGGGTGCGCCAACAGCTCGTGCACCGCCGCCACGTGCAGGGCGTGCCCTGCCTTGTGAGCGACCACCTGGGCGCGCAAGGGGTACTCGAGCAGCGCCAGGTCGCCGACCAGGTCCAACACCTTGTGGCGAACGAACTCGTCACGGAAGCGGAGTGCTCCGGAGAGGACGCGGTTTCTGTCCACCACGATGCAGTTGGACAGGGAGCCGCCGCGCGCGAGTCCCTGCTTCTTGAGCGCGGGAACCTCGGAGAAGAAACCGAAGGTGCGGGCGGGCGCGATCGCGGTGGCAAAGCGCTGCGGGGTCAGCACCCCCACGAAACGCTGGCGCCCCACGGCCTGGGAGTCGTAGCTGACCCGGTAGTCGACCGCGAACTCGGCAGCAGGGCGCAGCTCGATCCAGCGCTCCCCGTCGCCGACGAAGACCGGCGTCCTCACGAGTATCTCGGGGATGCTGACCCCCTGCTCGGAGAGCTCCGCCTGGCGCAGCATCTCGACGAAAGGCAGCGCCGAACCGTCCAGGATCGGGACCTCGGCACTGTCGATATCCACGTACACGTTAGTAACACCGACGCCAGACAGGGCAGCCATCAGGTGCTCGACCGTACGCGCCTCGGCACCGCGAAGGTGGAGCGTCGTGGCATAGGCCTGATCGCGGGCGTTCTCCGCACGCGCCGGGATCGAGATTCCCAAGTCTTTTCGAACGAATACGATTCCTGTGCCCGGGGGCGCCGGCCGCAGCGTCAGGTTGACCTGCTGGCCGCCGTGAATCCCGACTCCGCTCGTGCTGACCGGGTTTCGTATGGTCTTCTGCCAGGCCACACTTCACCTCCGCAGCGGGCCACTGCGAGGACCGTGCCAATCTCCGGCCGCCACCTGCGTGTCCACTCGGTCCCGTACTGTGGCCTGGCCGCCGCCAAGTGTGGTGAGAAAGCCACAGGTGGCGGTGGTAGACTTGGCGCCAGGAGAAGCCATGGTGCCCTCGTGGGATTCCGAGCGTCAACTGCGCGCCAAGGAGATCCTTTACCGCTGCATGGAGGAGCTGGAGGCCACCAAGGCGGCCCTTTTCCTCGAGAGCAGCGAGGGCAGCTTCGAGCTGGCCACCAGCTACGGATTCGGGCGCCGGGACACGCTGCCAGCGACCATCAAGTCCGGCCACCCTCTGTGGGACTGGGTACGCCGCAACAGGACCGCCCCAGCCTACGTCAACGGCCCCGGCGAGGTAGCCAGCCTCCAGGAGCTGCTCGAAGGCGCCGGCACCTCGCGCCTGCTCACGATACCGCTGGCTGTCGGGAGCCGCCTGGTGGGGTTGGTCGACGCCCGCGACAAGTCCCGCAAGGCTCAGTTCGGCCCGGAGGACCTGATCGTCGCAAAGTCCATCGCGCAGGCGTTCGAGAGCTTCCTGATCGAGACGGGAGCGTACGGTAGGCCCGCCCAGGCGCCGCAGCCGACGCAGCCCGCCGCGCAGGTTCCCCCACCGCAGGTCGTGATTCCGCCCCGGGCGGAGGGCCCGAGCTTCCCTCACCGATGGATCATCGAGGAGCTGACCTCCCTCCTGCGCGCCCTGTCGCGCCTGCCCGGTGTCGCCGCGGCCGCGCTCTCGGTCACCGACAGCCGGACCGTCCGCACGCTGGTGCTCCGCACGACCCCTCTCGACCAGCAGCGCCGTGAGGCGCTTGCGTCACACCAGTCGCGCACCCTGCTGGAGTCGGGCGTGCGGCTGCCGCCGGCCAACCGCTGGGGGTGGGATGAGCAGGACAGCAGCGGCGGCGAGACACGCTACGAGGAGATTCGCACCGCCGTTCTGCACCCCGGCCCGCCGGTGTGGGTCGTGCTGTCGCTCGTGACGCCCACGGGTTCACCGGTCGCCGAGGTGGTGTTCGCGGCGGCGGCCCGCCAGCTCGACCTCGCCCGCTTGGTCCGGGACTACCGGCGGGCCGCGCGCAACCTGGCGCGCGTGCTGCTGGAGCCCGGAGAGACGGCATTCCCCCACCTGCGTCAACACTCCCAGAGCACTTCGGAGCTGGGACAACGCATGGCGGCCGCCCTCCACTTCGCCGAGGACGACGAGGAGCTGGTGACCGTCGCGGCGTACCTTCACGACGTGGGGATGCGCGAGCTCGAGTACTCGCGCGTGTACCGGATGGAGCGCCCAGGCGAACAGGAGCGCCGCCTGTACCAGCGCCACCCGGCCGTGGGCGCACGGATCGTCGAGGCCGCCGAGTTCCCCGGCGATCTTGCCGGTGCGATCCGGTGCCACCACGAGCGCTGGGATGGGGCCGGCTACCCCCAGCACCTGGCCGGCCGGAACATCCCGCTCCCCAGCCGCGTCATCCACATCGCCGAGGTCTACGACGTGCTCACCTCCCCCTCGTCCTACCGCCGCCCCACCACCCGCGAGGCCGCACTCGAGGTGATGCGCGCCGAGGCCGGCAAACAGTTCGACCCCGAGCTGATCCCGGTTCTCGCCGAAGTGGTTCGCGCGTGAAGGTGCTCGCGGCCAACCGTCGCGCCCGCTACGAGTACGAGTTCCTCGAACGCTTCACCGCCGGCATCGCCCTCACCGGCAGCGAGGTGAAGTCGGTACGGGCGGGGCACGTCAAGCTGCAGGACGGCTGGGTCGCCTTCGAGGGCGGCGAGGCGTTTCTTGCCGGTGTCCACATCGCGCTGTACGAGAACGCCGGCTACGCGAACCACGACCCGGTTCGGCATCGCAAGCTGCTCCTGCACAGGCGCGACATCGCGCGGCTCGCGTCCAAGGTCGTCGAGAAGGGCCTGACCGTCGTCCCAATCGCCCTTGGGCTGGAGGGCAACTGGGTCAAGGTGGAGCTCGCGCTCGCGAAGGGCAAGAAGCTGTACGACAAGCGCGAGACCATCAAGCGGCGCGAGCTCGACCGCGAGGCAGCCGCCGCGATCAAGGACCACCGGTAGGGAATCGAGGCTTGAGGCCCCGACATGGTCCGCCCCATCCCGGTCGCGGTCTTCGTCTCGCCCCACGGCTACGGCCACGCGGCGCGCGCCTGCTCGCTGATGCAGGCGCTGTCAGACCTCGACGCGACCACCCGGTTCGAGGTCTTCACGCTGGTGCCGGAGTGGTTCTTCGCGGACTCGCTGACCTGCCCCTTCAGCTACCACTCCCTGCTCACCGACGTGGGCCTCGTGCAGGCCACCCCCCTCGTCGAAGATCTGGACGGCACGCTCACGCGGCTCGACGAGTTCCTGCCGTTCGGCACTGGCCAGCTGGACGACCTCGCTCGGACGCTGGACGAACTTGGCTGTCAGCTCGCGCTCTGTGACATATCACCGCTCGGCATCGCGGCGGCGCGACGGGCGGGCATCCCCTCGGTGCTCGTGGAGAACTTCACCTGGGACTGGATATACGAGCCCTATACGGAGAGCCGGCCGGCGTTTTCCCGCGCCATTGCGGCCCTCGCCGAACTGTTCGAGGATGCCACGATTCACATCCAGACCGAGCCGGTGTGCCGCCCCGACAACCGATTCCCCACCGTGCCGCCCATGAGCCGCGCGCCTCGCACGCCGGCCCACGAGGTGCGCCGCCGTCTGGGCGTGCCTGACGACGCCTCCATGGTGCTGATCACCATGGGAGGCATCCCCTGGCACCACGGTTCTCTCCACCGGCTCGAGGAGCACGGTGACGTCTTCTTCGTCGTGCCCGGCGCCGCCTCACGCCCCGAGCGCCGGGGATCTCTCCTGGCGCTCCCGCACCGCTCGGGGTTCTTCCATCCCGACCTGGTGCATGCGGCGGATGGCGTGATCGGCAAGCTCGGCTACAGCACCCTGGCCGAGGTGTACGCGGCGGGAGTGCCGTTCGGCCACATCGGACGACCGACGTTTCGGGAGTCGGCCCCGCTCGCGGCTTTCGTGGCTGGGCACGTGCCGAGCCTTGCCATCACGGCGGAGGAGTTCGCCCAGGCGGCGTGGCTCGACCGTGTGCCCGACCTCCTTTTCCTGCAGAAGGCCGAAGGCAGCAGGATCAACGGCGCCGTCGCAGCGGCGCGCACCGTGCACCGGTTCCAGGGTGGCGGCTGACGCCCGAAGGTGTTCCCCGGCCAGCCCCGGGTCGGATATCCTTGGCTCCCATGAAGGCCGAGACCGCCATATCGTGCCTTGTGCTGCTCCTCGGGTTGGCCGGCCTAGCGTGCTCTCCGGCTGCGGAGCCACCGGCGCAGGAGAGTGAGATCGTCCATCAGGGCCGGCAGATCTTCCAGTCCGACGCTTGCCCCACCTGCCACGGTCGGGACCGCACCGGCACGAACAACGGTCCTTCGCTCCAGGGCCTGCGCAGCCGTTGGAACGAGGAGGACCTGATCCGCTTCCTGCGCGACCCCTCGGTCTTCAAACACGCCGACCCGCGGCTGAAGCAGTTGGCCGAGCGCTTCAAGACCACCATGCCCAGCCCCGCGAGAACCGACGAGGCCAGGTTGAGGACCCTCGCAAACTACCTGCTGCAGGACTGATCGCGGTCCGCGCTCCACGCGGCCCTGCGACTCCCCTTTGCGCCGCCTAAACCCACACGAGGAGGCGGGCCCTCCGGGCCTCCACACCATGGGCGTGGGCGCGGTCGCAGGGCATCGGGTCCATGGCCGTG
This sequence comes from Thermoanaerobaculaceae bacterium, assembly GCA_022865555.1. Classification (GTDB taxonomy): domain Bacteria; phylum Acidobacteriota; class Thermoanaerobaculia; order Thermoanaerobaculales; family Thermoanaerobaculaceae; genus RBG-13-68-16. Next base: position 9,369 of record JALHTD010000233.1, read on the forward strand.
CTAGCATGATTCAGTAAGGTCGCAGCACAACGCTCACGGGCCACCAGGCCGGAACGACGCACCGGACCCGCGGGTCCGCATTCGAGGCACGCACGAAGCCGGGGGGTGTAGGCGCCTAGCGTGAGATCCTCCGAGGAAACGTCGGGATTGACGCTCACCGAGCGCGCCGCTCGCATCGCGGGTCTGCGCAGCTTCGAAACCCCCACGCTCGAGGACGTTGAGTATCGCCGGCTCCAGCTCTGGATGCTGACCCTCTCCCTGCTGCTCGCGGTTGCCGTCGCGCTCGCCACCTTTACCTTCTGGCACGACCTCCCGCCGCCCGCATGGTTTCAGCCGCAGGTGCTCCAGTGGGGCCTCGTTGGAATCGTGATCCTCTTCTGCGCCTACGCCATCGAGAAGGAACTCCAGCTCCGCAGGCTGTCTCAGCTCCTGGTCGAGGAGCGCGTCCTCACGACGGCACTCACCAACCGCCTCCGCGAGGTCAGCTCGCTGCTCGAGGCGGGCAAGGCGATGAACCTCGTCCTCGACCTCCAGGAGGTGCTGGAGACCATCCTGAACTGCGCGCACGAGCTGCTCGGCACCCGCGACGGCTCGATCATGCTGGTGCACGGTGAGGACGAGCTCCGCACGGTTTACGCCTCGGGTAAGAGCGCGGCGCGTGGGGCCCGGCTCAGGTTCGGGGAGGGCATTGCCGGTCGGGTGGCCACAACCCGCGAGCCCCTCCTGATCAGCGGGATCATCGACCCCGAGCGCCGTGCGCGCGAGCCCGGGGCGCACCCTCCCCCGACGAGCTCGCTGTCCGTGCCTCTCATCCACCGCGAAATGCTTCTCGGCGTGCTCAATATCAACGCCGCCGAAGGGCACATGTACAACGAGCACCAGTTGCGCGCACTGTCCCTGTTCGGGGAGCTGGCGGCGGCGGCGATCGCGAACGCCCGCCTCTACGAGGAACAACGCTTGGTCGCCTCCCAGAACGTCTATCAGGCACTCCACGATCTGCTCACCAACCTGCCCAACCGCGCCCTGTTCCTCGACCGGATCACCCATGCGCTCTCGCGCCGACGCCGCAAGGACCAGCTCCTCGCGCTGTTGTTTCTTGATCTGGACGACTTCAAACTCATCAACGACAGCCTCGGCCACTCGGCGGGCGACGAGGTGCTCATCTCATTCGCGGAACGGCTTCGCAACTGTGTGCGTTCCGGCGATGCCATCGCCCGCTTCGGCGGCGATGAGTTCGCAGTGCTCGTCGAGGACATTTCTTCCCCGCCTCATGCCGTCGCGGCAGCCGAGCGCATCCTCGCCATCTTCGCGGAGCCTTTCACGGTCGGAGGCCGGAGCGTGTGGCTGCGGGCCAGCGTCGGGATTGCCGTCGAGAGCCTCGTTGCATCCAGCGCTGAGACCTTGCTCCGCAACGCCGACACGGCCAAGAACGTTGCCAAGAGCCAGGGAAAGGGGCGCATCGTGGTCTTCGAGGAGACCATGCACGTCGACGCGCTCAGGCGACTCGACCTGGAAGTGGAGCTCCAGCAGGCGATCGACCAGCAACAGCTCGCGGTGCACTTCCAGCCGATTTTCGCGCTCATGCCCAACCGGGTTGTGGGCATCGAGGCCCTGGTCCGCTGGCACCACCTGGAGAAGGGGCTCCTGCCGGCCGCCGCCTTCCTGCCGCTCGCCGAGCAGGCCGGCCTGATGGTGGAGATCGACCGGTGGGTCATGCGGGAGGCATGCGAGACGCTGAAGACCCTGCGCGCCGAGGTCCCGCTCAAAGCTCCTCTGTGGCTGTCTGTGAACATCTCACCGACGCACCTGCGGGAAGCAGGCCTGGTGGACCAGGTCGTGGAGGTGCTGACGGCAACCGGGCTCGAAGCGGAGAAGCTGGTGCTCGAGGTCACCGAGAGCGCCATCCTCATCGACACCGACAAGGTCTCGACCCACCTCAACAGCCTGAAGAGCCTCGGCGTCAAGCTTGCCCTCGACGACTTCGGCACCGGTTACTCTTCGCTGAGCCACCTCCGGCGGTTCCCGGTCGACATGGTGAAGATCGATCGGGTCTTCGTCGACGGCATCACCACAGACAAGGGCGCCAACGCGCTCGTGCAGGCGATCGTGAGGCTCGGCCGCGGCCTCAACATCGAGGTGGTCGCCGAGGGGATCGAGCAGCAGTCCCAGGCCGATGCTCTCCAGCAGTTGCGCTGCCCCTTCGGGCAGGGCTGGTACTTCTGCGAGGCGCTGCCGCCTGACGCTCTGGCCTCCTTTCTCCGCCGCTCGATGTGAGGCGTGGCCCACCGCGGCCGTCCCTCCTGCGGATGCTAGAGTGAACGCATGTCTGCCTTCGGGGCCTCGACTCCGCCGCGACCTCCGGCGCTCGAGCGCTCACGGATGACGAGCGAGCAGGTCGACGTCCTGCTCGCCACCTGCATCGCCTCCTTCCTGCCACCGTTCATGTCCTCTTCGCTCAACCTCGCGATCCCGGCCATCGGCGTCCAGTTCGGCGCTTCCGCCGTCGTGGTCAACTGGGTCGTCACCTCCTACCTGATCGCATCGGCGGCGTTCCTGCTGCCTTTCGGACGCCTGGGCGACGTCGTCGGCCGCAAGCGTGTCTTCCTCACCGGGATGCTTGCCCACGCGTTCTTCTCGATTGCCAGCGGGCTCGCCACGTCGGTTGCGAGCCTGATCGCCTTTCGCGTGCTCCAGGGGATCGGCGGGGCGATGGCCTTCGCCACCAGCGTGGCGATTCTCACCGGAGCGTTTCCGCAGGAGGACCGGGGCAGGGTACTGGGGATCAACTCGGCGGCCGTCTACATCGGTCTGTCCCTGGGTCCGGTGGCCGGCGGCCTGCTCACCCAACACGTGGGATGGCGGAGCATCTTCTTCGTCAACGCCGTACTCGGCCTCGTGGTCGCGGTCGTGATGATGCTCAGGGTCAAGCACGAGTGGCGCGGCAGCCACGGCGAGAGCTTCGACGCCACTGGCGCTGCTCTCTACACCGTGAGCCTCGCGGCTCTGGTTGGTGGCTTCTCGACCTTCAAGACGTTCCCCGCGGCGCGCTGGCCGGTGCTGCTCGGAGGCGCGGGTCTCGTGGCGTTCGCGGTTCGCGAGCTGCGGGCCGCTCACCCCATCCTGGACCTGAGGCTCTTCCGCAACGTGGTGTTCGCGTTCTCCAACGTGGCGGCGCTGGCCAACTACAGCTCGACCTTTGCAGTCACGTTCTTGCTCTCGCTGTACCTTCAGACCGTGCGGGGTCTCGAGCCGCAAACCGCCGGCGCGATCCTGCTCGCTCAGCCGGTGCTCATGGCGCTGCTCTCGCCTCTGGCGGGCCGTCTGTCCGACCGCATCGAGCCACGGCTCGTCGCGTCCCTTGGGATGATCCTGACGTCCCTCGCCCTCGCGCTGTTCGCGCGCCTCGGCCCCTCCACACCGCTCCTCTGGGTGGTGGCGGAGCTGATGCTGATCGGCATCGGCTTCGCCCTCTTCTCCTCGCCCAACACCAACGCAGTGATGAGCTCGATCTCCGGCCGCCACTACGGCATCGGGGCTGCAACCCTGGGCACGATGCGGCTGGTCGGGCAGGCCCTGTCGATGGCCTTCGTGGCCCTCGTTTTCGCCCAATTCATGGGAAACGCGCGAATCGGCCGGGAGACCGCACCGTTGCTCATCGCGAGCAGCCGCTTCGCCTTCGCGTTCTTCGCCGCGCTGTGCGGGGCGGGGACGCTCGCCTCGCTCGCCCGCGGCCGGCTGCGGCCGCACACCGTACGCAGGTGAGGAACTGGAGCCGGGCGGCGGCGCAGGTCCAGCGTGACGTGCTGTTCTGGGTGATGTGCGTCGTGACGCTCACCGCCGTCCGTCTGTTCCTGGTTCTCGCTTTCCGGTCCAGGCTCGGACCGCGCGCTGGCTTTGTCCAGCTGGTCACAGCGCTCGCCAACGGCTTCCGGTTCGACGCGCAGGTCGCGACGTTCTGGGCGGCGATTCCGCTCCTCCTCAGCATCGCGTGCGCCTTCACCGACTGGACCGCGGCAACAGAGCGCCTGCGCTCGGCCGTCGCGGGCGTCTTCCTGATCGCGACCGGCCTGATCGCGGCGATCACCTGGGGGTTCGTGCACGAGTTCGGTGAGCAGTTCAACCACTTCATCCTCGGAGCCGTCCACGACGATTTCGGGGCGATCGTGAGGACGGTCGGCAGAGAGTACCCCCTGTTCTGGCCGCTGCTCGCGGGTGGCCTGACGGGCGTTCTTCTGTTCTTCGCCCTGCGGCGCCTTCTCTCGCGGGTTCCGGCCCCCCAAGGCGTGCTGGAGAAGCTCCCCCGGGCAGCACAAGCAGGCCTGACCGTCGTTCTGGTGCTCGGTACGGTCGCAGGCATCCGCGGCTCCGTCGGCCGCCGGCCGCTGCAGCAGAGGGACGTCGCCGTGACCGGGGACGCTCTGCTCAACAAGCTGATTCTGAACCCGTACAAGGCGTTGCACTACGCGATCGAAGACCACCGCGAGCTGGCGGACCCCGCGGGGATCCGCCGCCTGCTGCCGGACGGCGATATCCGCGCCGCCGTCGCGAGGCTCTTCCCGGGCTGCGGCCTGACGCACGACCTGGACACCTGCATGGAGAGGACGGCCGGAGGCACCCCGAGGCCGCCCCGTCACGTCTTCCTCATAGTGATGGAGAGCTACAACGGGTGGCCGTTGCTTCCGCCGTACAGGACGCTCGGCATCACCCATGAGATGGAGAGGCTTGGCCGAAGCGGCCTGCTCCTCGAACGGTTCCTCCCGGCGGGGGTCGGCACGATGGACTCCGTGGGCCCGCTCCTGGCCGGGCTTGCCGAGCCGGGGATACCGATCAACTACCAGGTGACCTCCCGCCGGCCCTACCCGACCGGCATTGCGACGATCTTTCGTCGGCTCGGCTACCGCACGCGTTTCTTCTACGCCGGATACCTGAGCTGGCAGCGGATGGGCGACTTCGCGCGCGAGCAGGGGTTCGACGAGGTGTTCGGAGGCGACGACGTCGGGAGCTGGGCCGAGGGCAACGAGTGGGGCGTCGCCGACCAGAAGCTTTTCGACTTTGTGCTCGGAAAAGCAGGCGACGACGTGGTCAGCTTCAACATGATCCTCACGGTCTCCAACCACCCGCCGTTCGACGTGGACGTCGTCTCCAGGGGCTTCCCCCTCCGCGAGATGCCTCTCTCCCTCCGCAGTCTGTGGGACGGTGAGTACACGCTGCCACAGATCGGCCACTTCTGGTACGGCGACTGGTGCCTCGGGCGGTTCGCCGACGCGGTCGAAGGCAAGCTGCCCGGCGTGCTTCTGGCGGTGACAGGGGACCACGTCGCCCACCGCTTCCTCAACGGGCGGCCCGGCCTGGCGGAGCGGGCCCTGGTCCCGCTCCTGCTCCACGGGCCGCAGTTCCTTGCGGGCAGGACGTTGCCGGAGCGGGCATTCGGAAGTCAGCTCGACCTCACCCCCACCCTGGTCGAGCTCTCCGCCCCGGCCGGCTTCGCCTACCACGCTCTGGGAAGGGATCTGCTCTCGCCGAGTCCGGTCCAAGCCGCCTTCGGGGCCGGCATGGCCATCGGACCGGATTTCGTGGCTGAGCTTGGGGACACGCCTTCCTGGGTCCCTCTGCCGGGTTCCCCGCCCCCGACGGGGCCGCGGGACCTCGACGGGCTCAGGCGAACCAGCGGCGATCTCACGGCGCTCTCCTGGTGGCGCGTCATGCACGGACCCGGACTGCCCGCGGTCGGACGGCCCTAGCTGCCGCCGCGATCACCCCTCCCCAGCGGAGCGCCGCTGCGACGAGAGGCGCTCCTCGAGCTCCTCGAGTGTGCGCGGCCAGTCCTTCTTCAGCAGACGTGAGAGGGCGCGATCGGCGAGCAGTCTGCCGCCAGTCTGGCAGCGCGCGCAGTAGTTCGCCTCGTTCGAGGCGTAGACGATGCGCTGTATCGGCGAGCGGCACACGGGGCACGGCTTCCCGAAGCGGCCGTGCACCGCCATCCCCTCCCGGAACGCGGTGACCTTCTCGGGGAAGCCGTCGCCGGCCTCGCGCCGCAGCCGCTCCACCCATTCAGAGAGGGTGTCGCGGGCCGCGTGGTAGAGGGCCTCCGCCTTCTCGTCGGTGAGGTTCCCGGTGAGCGCGAGCGGGGAAAGGCACGCCCGGTGGAGGATCTCGTCGGAGTACGCGTTGCCGATGCCGGAGAAACAGGTCGGGTCGGTGAGGGCGCGCTTGAGCGTGTGGCTCTCCCGCCGGAGCGCGGCTCGGAAGCTCGAGAGGTCCGCCTCCAGCACCTCCAGGCCACCACGGTCGAACGCTGCCAGAGCCTTCCCGCCGCGCACCACATGCAACGACGCGCGCCTCTTCGCACCGGCCTCGGTGAGCAGCAACGTTCCGGAGGCGAAGTCGAACGCCGCAAGGCCTACCTTCTTGGGGACCGCGGCCTGCGCCCCGCGCCAGTGGAGACGTCCGGCGATCATGAGGTGGATGACCAGGTGAAGCTCGTCCTCGAGGGAGATCACGATCCTCTTGCCGAACCGGCGCACGCTCTGTGCGACCTTCCCCTCCGCCTCCGAAAGCGCCGGCGCCACCGTGCGCAGCAGAAACGGGCTCGCGAGCCGAACACGCTCGAGGCTCCGTCCGGTGATGGCCCCGGCCAGGCGCTCGACGTAGACGACAACGTCCGGAAGCTCGGGCATGCGGGAGGGATCATAGCTCCGGCCGATCGCTGGCGGGCACGGTAGAATGTATGAGACGAGCAGCCGCAACGAGCCCGACGAAAGGACCCTCTCGAGAGCCCCTGGTTCGGGCGGTGCGGCCAGGCACACCCGCTCGCGGTGGGGGGATCACGGCGTGGGCAAGAGCACCGACGTTCTGCAGGCGGTGAAAGCCGGGAACGCTGGCCGGCTGGAGGCGCTCCTGGTCCAGGACGCTTCCCTCGCCACGTCCCGCGACGAGGCCGGCATCTCGGCCATCCTGCATGCCAGGTACCGTTCCCGCATGGACATGGTGGAGCTCCTGCTGGCCTGCAAGCCGCGCCTGGACATCTTCGAGGCCGCTGCGCTCGGACGGACGCCAGTCGTCAACGCGCGCCTCGACGAGGACCCCGCCTCGGCGAAGGCGTACTCGGGCGACGGCTTTACCGCGCTGCACCTGTCCGCGTTCTTCGGCCAACCCGAGCCCGTGGCGGTACTGCTCCAGCGCGGCGCCGATCCCGGTGTACCCGCGACGAACGCCTCGGCGGTGACGCCGCTGCACAGCGCCGTGGCCGGCCGCAGCCTCGAGGTCGTCCGGCTGCTGCTGATGCGCGGAGCGGACGCAAACGCCCGCCAGCACGGCGGCTGGACGGCCCTGCACGCAGCCGCCCTGCACGGGGACGTGGCGATCGCCCGTCTCCTCCTCGCCCGCGGCGCCTCCCCGCAGGCCGCCAGCGATGACGGCACGACGGCCCTGCGGCTGGCGACCCGCAAGGGCCACACGGCCGTGGTCGAGCTGATGCAGGCCCGCCCCGCGCCTCCCGCCGAGGAGTGACGCCCCCCGTACCGGCACCGATGCTCCCACGGCCCGGGGTTGCTAGACTTCCGCACACCCGGGCGCGAACGCGCCTGGGCAGGCGGAAAGGGGACCTACCATGCGCGCTCTCGCCGCAGCAGTCCTGGCGCTGTTTTTCTCTTCACAGCCGGCCCTGGCGGCCACGTCGAAACAGGAGAAGGGCAAGGAGGAGCCGAAGAAGCCCGACGTGATGTCGGCCGACACCTTCGCCGGGCTCAAGCTGCGCAGCATCGGCCCGGCATGGACGTCCGGCCGCATCGGGGACTTTGCGGTCGACCCGGCAAACCCGAGCCACTACTTCGTGGGGGTTGCCTCGGGCGGGGTGTGGAAGACCGAGGATGCGGGGACGACCTGGATTCCGGTCTTCGACGGCGAGGGCTCCTACTCCATCGGTTGCGTGACGCTCGATCCGACCAACCCCAACACCGTCTGGGTGGGGACCGGCGAGAACAACAGCCAGCGCTCGGTTGGCTGGGGCGATGGCGTCTACCGATCGGACGACGGCGGAAAGAGCTGGAAGAACCTCGGGTTGAAGCGCTCCGAGCACATCGGCAGGATCGCGATCGACCCGCGCGACCCGCGGGTGGTCTACGTGGCGGCACAGGGCCCGCTGTGGGGGCCGGGCGGCGACCGCGGGCTGTACAAGACGACGGACGGGGGCAAGACCTGGGCCGCCGTACTCACGGTCTCGGAGAACACCGGCGTCTCCGAGGTGTTGATGGACCCGCGCAACCCCGACCTGCTCTACGCGGCCGCCTACCAGCGGCGCCGGCACGTGTGGACGCTCATCGACGGCGGCCCCGAGTCCGCCATCCACAAGTCCACGGACGCCGGAAAGACCTGGAAGAAGCTCGAGAAGGGGTTGCCCAAAGACGTTGATCTCGGGCGCATCGGTCTTGCAGTCTCCCCGGCGAACCCCGACGTGGTCTACGCGATCGTGGAGGCCTCCGACGGCAAGGGTGGCGTCTTCCGCTCCACCGACCGCGGCGAGAGCTGGGACAAGCGCTCCGACTACATGTCCCTGAGCGGCCAGTACTACAACGAGCTGTTCTGCGACCCCAAGAACGTCGACCGCGTCTACTCCCTGGACACCTGGCTGCACGTCACCGAGGACGGCGGGAAGACGTTCAAGAAGGTCGGTGAGAAGACGAAGCACGTCGACAACCACGCGATGTGGATCGACCCCGCCAACACCGATCACCTGCTCCTGGGCTGCGACGGAGGGATCTACGAGACGTTCGACCGCGGCAAGACCTGGGGCTTCAAGCCCAACCTGCCGGTCACCCAGTTCTACCGCGTGGCCGTGGACAACTCCAAGCCCTTCTACTACGTCTACGGGGGCACCCAGGACAACTTCTCCATGGGCGGACCCTCTCGCACCAACACCGTCAACGGCATCATCAACGCCGACTGGTTCGTGACGACCGGGGGCGACGGCTTCTTCTCCTGCATCGACCCCACCGACCCCAACATCGTCTACTCCGAGTCCCAGTACGCTGGCCTGGTCCGTTACGACCGGAGGAGCGGTGAGGAGATCGACATCAGGCCTCGCGAGGGCAAGGGCGAGCCCGCCCTGCGCTGGAACTGGGACTCGCCGCTGATCATCAGCCCCCACTCGCACACGCGTCTGTACTTCGCCGCGAACAAGCTCTTCCGGAGCGACGACCGCGGCGACTCCTGGAAGGCCATCTCCGGCGAGCTCTCGCGCGGGATCGACCGCAACAAACTGCCTGTGATGGGCAGGGTGTGGCCTGCCGACGCGGTGGCCAAAAACGCCTCCACGTCGCTCTATGGCAACGCCACCGCGCTCTCCGAGTCCACATTGGTCGAGGGTCTGCTCTACGTCGGCACCGACGACGGCCTCGTCCACGTCAGCGAGAACGGCGGCACCACCTGGCGCAAGATCGAGTCGTTTCCGGGCGTCCCGCCGATCACCATCGTGAGCCGCCTCCAGGCCTCCCTGCATGGCGCCGACGTGGTCTACGCGGCTTTCGATAACCACAAGAACGCGGACTTCAAGCCGTACCTGTTGAGGAGCAACGACCGCGGGCGCACCTGGACGTCCGTCGCAGGCGACCTGCCGGCAGGCGAGGTCGTCTACGCAGTCGCCGAGGACACGAAGGACCCGAGGCTGCTCTTTGCCGGCTGCGAGTTCGGAGCGCACTTCTCGCTCGACGGCGGCGCTCACTGGATCAAGCTCAAGGGTGGGATTCCAACCATCGCGGTCCGCGATTTCGTCGTGCAGGGACGCGAGAACGATCTCGTCCTCGCCACGTTCGGGCGCGGCTTCTACATCCTCGACGACTACGCGCCCTTGCGCGGCCTGACGCGCGAGACCCTCGAGAAGCCGGCCGCGCTGTTCGCGGTGAAGGACGCGGTGGCCTACATCGAGTCCTCCCCGCTCGGGGGCAAGGGGAAGGCGTCCCTGGGCGACGCGTTCTTCACGGCCGACAACCCTCCGTTCGGCGCGGTGTTCACCTACTACCTCAAGGACGACCTCAAGACCAGGAAGGAGCTGCGCCACGAGGCGGAGAAGGAGGCCGAGAAGAAGGGGATCGCCCCGGCCTATCCCACGCCCGAGCAGCTGCGCGAGGAGGCCCGAGAAGAGAAACCGGCCGTCATCATGACCGTCACCGACGCCGAGGGCAACGTGGTGCGAAGGCTCTCCGCCGCCACGGACAAGGGCTTCCACCGCGTCGCCTGGGACCTGCGGTTCCCGGCGCCCACCCCAGCCAAGCTCCCCTCGGAAAGCGAGGAGAAGGACCCGTGGGATGCCCCCGACCAGGGACCGATGGTGGCGCCGGGCACCTACAAGGTCTCGCTGGCCCAGCTCGTGGCGGGCACCGTCACCGAGCTCGCCGGGCCCCAACAGTTCCAGGTCACACCGCTCGGCCTCGCCACGCTGGGAGCCCAGGACAAGGCGGCCGTGCTTGCCTTCGAGCAGAAGGCCGCGCGCCTGCAGAGGGCGGTGCTCGGGGCCGTCGAGGCCGCGAAGGAGGCACGCGGGCGCCTCGCCAAGATTAGGATCGCCCTATCCGACACACCGGCCACGAGGCCCGAGCTCGCGGCCCAGGCCGGCTCGATCGAGACGCGGCTCCAGGACATCCAGGTGGCGCTGTCAGGGGACAAGGTGCTCGAGAAGTACAACGAGCCCACGCCGCCGTCGATCGAGGACCGCGTCCAGCTGATCGTGTATAGCCTCTGGGCCACCACGCAGGCGCCCACGGGGACCATGCTCGACGCCTACGAGATTGCCGGTGACGAGTTCACGGGGGTTCTGGCCAAGCTGCGCACGCTCCTCGAGGTCGACCTCGTGAAGCTCCAGGACGGGATGGAGAGAGCCGGCGCGCCGTGGACTCCTGGCCGGGTCCCCACCTGGTCGAAGGAGTGAGCGGGGTCCGTACCGGCCCCACACCTGCTCCTTCGTTGCCACTCCGTGGCTGGTTTTCCTTTGCCCCGCGGGCTCGGAGCGTGCTCCCTTTTTCCACCGCGTGACGGCTCTGTTTTGCCAAGCGGGTGCGCGGCCAGGCTCTTTTTCTTCACTGCGTGAGGCTGTTCTTTGCCCCACGGGCTTCGAGCGGTCGCTCCCGACCCGCGGGGCAAGAGAAAGCCACGCAGTGAACAGAGAAAAGAGCTCGCAGGGCAAGAAGACCGCCACGGAGTGGAAAGCGACCTCAGCCCTCCCAGGGGCGGAAGAACAGCGCCTGGCGCTTGACCGGCTCGGTTCGCGCGGACAGCTGCGCCATCTGCATCACGTTCAAAGGCGTGAACGAGCGCGCGAGCTGCACGTCCTCCTCGACCTGTGCCACGGTGTCGCAGCCAACGATCACCGTGCTCACCGGCAGCGAGAGCACGTAGCGCACCGCCTCCCTCCTCCTGATCGTGCCCGGGCGCGTGGCCACCTGGCCCCAGCGTTGCTGTTCGGGGGGCGGCGGTGTCCAGGAGGAAAGGATGCGGCCGCGGGCCGGGATCTTCATGCCGATGATCCCCATCTCCTTCTCCACCGCGAGCGGCAGCAGCTCCTTCTCGAAGCTCAGGTGGTGCGGGTCCGCGGCGTTGAGCGCCATGAGAACAGTATCGAAGGGGAAGCGACGGATAGCTTCGATGAGCACCGTCGGGTCGGCGTGGCCGGTCACGCCGAGGAAGCGCACCATCCCCTGCTCGCGAGCCTTCACGAGCGCCTGGACCGCCCCGTCGGGGGCGAATATCTGCTCGACCTCCTCCTTGTTCGAGAGGTTGTGGATCTGCCAGAGATCGACGTGATCGGTCTGGAGCAGCTCCAGCGACTTCTCGAGCAGCTTCAGCGAGCCGTCGCGGGTGCGGTCGTGGGTCTTGGTTGCGAGGAACGCCTCCGAACGGCGGCGTTTCATGACCTGCCCGATGTAGCGCTCGCTCCAGCGCTCGGCACCGCCGTACCTGGCCGAGGTGTCGATGTAGTTGACTCCCAGGTCGAGCGCCCTCTCCACGATGGGAATCGCCACCGCCTCGTTGTTGGGCTGCTCGACGGCCGCCTGCCCCCCGAGGCTGAAGACCCCGACCCGGTAGCCGGTGCGGCCGAGGTTGCGCGTCGGCATCGCGCTCGGCGTCACGGGGTTGACCGGAAGTGGCGGCACCGCCGCAGATGCCTCGGACACGACGCCCCGCGCCAGGTAGCTTACGGTCGCTGCGGTCCCCAGCTTGAGCAGGTCCCTGCGCTCGATGGTCGACTTCTCGTCGTCGTGCTCGCTCATGGCATCCTCCCCTTCGCGACGCCCCGAAGCCTAGGGGGCTCGTCCCCGACCGTCAAGCCGACGTGAAAGGCCGATGGCGAGTTGCACGGCACCGCGGGGTGGCCCATGATGATTCAGGGGGCAGCGACCGTAGTTGGTCCGCGCGGCGGACGAACCGAACATGACGAAGCGTGACTTCCATCGTTTTCTGGCGCCGGCGGTGCTGGCCACAGCTGGTCTGATCGCCTCCTGCGCGAGCACGCCGTCGCAGCCCCGCGTGATTCCGTTCCCCCAGATCGTAAGCGAGGCCCCTAGACCGGGGGGGTTGATCACCAGCTACAGTGAGGCGCTTTCAGCGGTCCTCTCGGTGATGCAGAACGACCTGGGGTTCCCACCCCTGGCGGGCTCGCTCCGTCTCTACTACGACCGGGTCAGCATGGAGGCCGGCCTGATCTCCGAGGGATACGCCGCGGACTACGCTCGCGAGATTGCAGGCAAGCTCGACGGCCTCAGCAGGCCAGGTTTGGTCCTGGCCAACGACGCCGTGTTGCGGTGGCAGCACTGGCCGCAGAGGATGGTGTTCCTGGCGCATGAGACCACCCACGTCGCCGAGTACGCGCTCGCCGGCGGCCGCCGCAGCTCCTCGGACCAGTGGCTGCGCGAGGGGCTCGCCGAGTGGGTCGCCTGGCGCGTCGCCGATACGCTCAACCTGGGGTCGTCTGCCGCCCGGAAGAGAGCCGTCGTGCTGGGCCTGCGGCAGGCGCGCGACAAGCACGAGCTCCTCACCTTCAGCGAGCTGGTCTCGCAGACCGCCTGGGTGCGGGCCGGAAACCGCAGGACCACGCAGGCGATGTACTTCCAGACGTTCCTGGCCGCCGACTTCCTCATCGAGAGGCGCGGGCTCCCCGCCGTTCTGGACTACTTCCGCCTGTTCGCGTTCTCCAACGACCCCGGTGCCAACTTTCGTGCCGCTTTCCACGAGGATCGCGCGAGCTTCGAGGCAGCCTTCGAGAAGAACCTGACTCAGCTCCTCGACTAGTGGCTCACGCCTTCGAGAGCGGGATCAGCTGGCTCCCGGTGTTGAGCAGGAGGACCCGCGCGCCGTCGGTGACCTCTCCGGACTCTCGCAGTGCGAGCAGGCCGGCCAGCGTGGCGGCGCTCTCGTAGCCGGCCGGAACACCCGCCTCGCCGTATTGCGCGAAAGCGGATTCAATGGCCTCCTCGCTCACCGCCACCGCGGTGCCGTGCGAGGCGCGCAGCACCCGCAGGATGCCGTGACCCATGATGGCGGCCGGCACGTCCAGGCCGTCCGCGACCGTCCCCCGCGAGGTCACGGGCATCACCTGTTCGAGACCGCTGTGAAAGGCTTCCACCACCGGCGCGCAGTTGGCCGACTGCACCGCAACCATGCGCGGCAGCCGGGTGTGCGCGGGGTCGAGCAGGACAAGGTCCGACAGCTCGGCGAACGCCTTCCAGATGCCGACCAGTCCCGTACCGCCCCCGGTTGGGTAGACGATCAGGTCCGGAAGCGGCCGGCCGGCAAACTGCTCGGCGATCTCCAGGCCCATCGTCTTCTTCCCCTCGAGGCGTCCGGGCTCGAAAAACGTCGAGATGTCGACGTACTCACCGCTCGAGAGCTCGTCCCTGAGCTGCTCGCGCATCGCCCGGCCCGCCGCCGCGATGTTGGGACCGGCAAAGCGCACCTCGCCACCGAAGAACTCGCACGCCCGATGGTAGATGCTGCCCTGGAAACCGTCCGGCATCCAGACCAGGCAGCCGGGCATGCCCAGGCGGGCCGAGAACAGGCACGCGGCGACGCCCGCGCTCCCCTGGGTGGGCAGGCAGAAGCGCTTCGCCCCGCATGCACGCCCGAGCGCGACCCCCACCGCCAGTCCCCGGTCCTTGAAGCTGCCCGACGGACCCGTCCCCTCGTTCTTGAGGAAGACGTCGACGCCAAGCTCCCGACTCAGCCGGTCGTGCCTCACGGTGGGCGTGCCACCCACGTCGGCGGCATAGTCCTCCGGGACGCCGAGCACGGGCAGCAGCGGAGCGTACCTCCACATCCCGACGACCTTGCGCTCGGCGAGCGGGGTTCCGCGCAGCTCGGCGCGAACCTTCTCGGGGTCGTACTCGACCACCACCGGCCTGCCGGGGGCAGGGCAGCATCGGCACAGGCCGACAGGCAACGAGAAGAGGGGGCCGGGAAGCTCCCGGTCCGAGAGGGAGCAGCGCAGACGGCTCACGTTCGGGTTGATCTGAAGTGCCATGCGACCTCTCCTGCCCCGTGATGATACAGGCCCGTCGGGCACTGCCCGGCTCTTGCGGTTGCCCGACGCGGAATTCTGCCTGCCGCCGACCCCGCGGTCGCGACTTCGTCTGCCTTTGCGCCTTGCTACCATGAGGCGACCGGGAAGCGGCCGAGGGAGAGGCGCGAGGCGGGTGAGTTCTCTGCACCGACACGGGACAGCGTTGCTGGCGGCCAGCGTTGCCGTCCTTTCGGCGTCCCACGCGGGGGGCCAGGCCCCCGCGGCCGTGCCTTCGGCACCCAGCGCGCTTTCCATGGAACAGCGCTTCGGCGAGGTGGTGTGGGTCGAGCTCGACTACTCCACCCACAAGTTCCTGCTGGGGGCGCGCACCTCGATCCGCGCCGAGGGCCTTTCGAGCCAGGCCGCGGCGGAGGCGCTGTGGACGCCGCCCATCGGTGACCCGGCGCCGCTCCCGAAGACGGACGTCGTGGCGGTCTCCGTGAAGACGGACCTGCCGTTCGGCCGCGACGAGACCGTCAAGGTCTTCCTCGACCCGGCCACCGGCGCCGCGCTGGGCGGGGAGAAGACGATGCTCGGCCGCAGCAGCTACCGAAAGCTGCTTCGCTACACGAGCGGAGGCCTGTTCACCTGGCGCTTCTCGCCGGAGAACGCCAGCGAGGTCGCGCTGCCACCCGAGGCCTGGACCCACCGCAAGCAATACCTGGTGGAGCCATCTGTGAAGCCCGCCCAGGGAACGCCGCCCACCGACCCCTACGTGCTGATCTACCTCGCCGCCGCGGCCCGCCTCGACCGCAAGGGCAGCGGACTCAAGGTCGTGATGCTGGCCGACGATCGCTTCGTCGAGGTGAGCTTTGTCGCCGCCAACCTGACCTACAGCCGCGCGAGCTTCGAGGAGGTCTGGCCGGGCGGCCGCCGTCAGCGGGACGGAGACGTGCTGGTGCGGACCGTGCGCGCCACGGCCAGGGCCCTGGGGACGACCGAGGCCAGCGAGGACGTGGAGCTCGGCTTCCTGGGGATGCGGGG
>JALHTD010000234.1 GCA_022865555.1 Thermoanaerobaculaceae bacterium
CGTGGTCCTGGGCGGCGACTCGGACACCGTTGACGTGCTCCTGGTCGCGGCGAAGAAGGACCGCATCGCCGACTACACCGGGATCATCTCGCAGCTGGGAAAGGTCCCGGCGCTCGTCGACGTGGACGTGTTCGCTCTGCAAAACGCCTACGAGTACAACTACGGGCTGCCGCAGGACAAGGTGCTCGCGCTCGTCAACATCGGGGCGCACATCATGAACGTGAACATCCTGGCGCGCGGGCAGTCGGTGTTCTGGCGCGACATCGTCTTCGGCGGAAACGCGTACACCGAGGCGATCCAGCGCGAGCTCAACCTGACGCGCGAGCAGGCGGAGGCGGTCAAGACCGGCGAGCAGCTCGGCGACCACACCCCGCAGACGATTCTCGGGGTCCTCAACGGCGTAAGCGAAGACCTCGCCGCCGAGCTGCAGAAGACCTTCGAGTTCTTCTACACGACCTCCAGCCACGATCACGTGGAGGAGATCGCCCTCGCCGGCGGTGCGTGCCAGGTGCTCAACCTTGACGGTGTGCTGCGGGAGCGTCTCGGGGCCCGCGTGGAAGTCATGAACCCCTTCCGCGAGGTTACGTACTCCGAGAGCCAGTTCCCGCCTGAGTGGCTCAACCGCCATGCGCCGGCGATGGCCGTCGCGGTTGGCATGGCTCTGCGGACCGCCGGAGACTGATGGCCATGATAAAGATCAACCTCCTGGTCGAAGCGCGTGCGGCGAGAGTCGCGCGTGCGTCGTGGATCTCGCTGGGCGCCGCTAGCCTGAACAACTACATCCTCCTCGGGCTGATCATCTTGGGCCTCGCCTTCGTGGGGCTGAGGTACTGGAAGCTCTCCTCCACACTGGCTTCGATCAAGGCCGAGATCGTCGTGAACCAGCGTGAGTACGAGCGGCTCAAGCCGATCATCGCCGAGGTCGAGGCCTTCAAGAAGAAGAACGCCGAGCTCAAGCACAAGATCGAGGTCATCGAGGAGCTCAAGCAGAAACAGTACGGGCCGGTGCGAGTCATGGACGAGGTGAGCAAGGCGCTGCCGGACCTGCTCTGGCTCACCAACATGGGCTACGCGGGGGGCAACGTGCTCACGCTGCAGGGGCAGGCGCTAAACGAGAACGCCGTCGCCAACTTCATCTCCAACCTGGCGGCGAGCCCGTTCTTCGCCGAGCCGAGCTTGAAGATCATGTCGCAGGACGATCGCGGAGTCTTCACCTTTGACCTGTCCTGCACTTTCACGCAGACCCCGCGGGAGGCGGCGCCGGCCGCCTCCGGCCAGCGGAGTTAGGGGGGCTTTGCGACATGGCAGGCCTCGACCTCGAAAACCGACCGTGGTACGTCGCGCTGATCCTTGGTGTGGTGATCGCGGGTGTGCTCATCTGGGCCTTCGAGAACTACCTGTTCAGCGACATCCAGAAGGACATCAAGGGGCGCACCAACGACCTCCAGGTGCTGCAGGGAAAGGTCCGTGAAGGCAAGGCCGCCGAGGCCCGGCTGCCGCAGTTCCGTGAAGAGGCGGAGCGGCTCGAGACCGAGCTGAGCCGCCTGCTCCGCATCCTCCCCACCGCCAAGCAGACCGACGAGCTGATCAAGAAGATCAAGTCGCTCACCGAGAGGGGCAACTTCCGGCTCGTGTCGTTCCAGCCGCAGGCGTTCGTCAAGAAGGACTTCTACTCCGAGTGGCCGATCGGCGTTCAGCTCGAGGCGAGCTACCACGAGCTGGCGCTGTTCTTCGACCGCCTCTCGAGGTTCTCGCGGATCATCAACGTGGAATCGCTGTCGGCCTCTGCCAGCAGCAAGAAGGGCTCCTCGTACACGATCAACGTGGCTTTCATCATGAAGACGTTCATCTACGGGGAAGTGGCAAAGGAAGGAGTGCGGTGATGAGCAGGGGAGCGCTGGCGTTCGTTCTTCTGCTGGTGGCGCTCGTGACTTTTGCGCAGGCGCCGCCAAAGCCGGCCCCGACGCCGGCCGAGAGCCCAATCGACACGTCCACCGTCGAGCGCATCCTGCGCGGCGACGAGGCCGTGGAGGCCGGCCAGGGTTTCACCTACGACCCGGCCGGGAGGCGCGACCCGTTCCGCTCGCTCCTCGCGCGGCAGGCCAAGGAGGAGCTGGGCCAGCGCCCCCCCGGTTTGCGCGGGATGGGCATCGAGGAGATCAAACTGCAGGGCGTCTTGAAGATTCCCGAGGGTTTCGTGGCGATGGTCCAAGGGACCGACAACATGAGCTACCTGATACGGCCGGGTACGGTCCTCTACGACGGGACCGTCGAGTCCATTGAGATGGGAAAGGTCGTGTTCCGGATGCAGGTGGCCGATCCGAAGAGCCTCAAGCCCTATCGCGAAGTGGTGCGTACGCTTCAATGATCCTTTGGGGGTTGCGATGATGGCGACAGGTACTCGCTCGTTCATAGCGGTGGTGGCTGTGGGGGTGCTCGCTGCCCTCCTGGTCCCGGCGGTGGCCACGGGACAGGCGGCAGTCTCGATACTCGGGATGGCGTGGACAACCGCGCCTGCGCCGGCGCTGGTCATCAGCGCCTCTGGGCCGCTGACGTTCACCAAGGCGCAGCCCGAGCCGGGCCTTCTGCTGCTGGAGTTCCCCGAGGCGATCCTGGCGAAGCCCCTGCCGGCGGTCGATGAGCCCACCGCGGGTTTGCGGAACGCGACGCTCTCGACCGTAGACGAGGGGGGCAGGCAGTGGGCCCGCCTGCGGGTCGAGACCGACCCGTCAGCCCGTGTCACCGTGGCCGGGCTTCCGTCCGGCGTCGAGGTGCGGGTCGAGAACCCGCTCCAGGCCGAGGCCGCGCCCAGGGCCACCGAGCTGACCGATGTGATCGCGGTGGCGGACAGCACTGGCGTCTCGGTGCAACTGAACGGCCAGGGCCCCCTGGACGTAACGGCGTTCACGCTCGAGAACCCGCCCCGCGTGGTCCTGGACCTCAAGGGTGTCGTCAACCGGGTGAGCCGGCGCGTGCAGCCGGTGGGCACCGCGGGCGTGAAGCAGGTGCGGGTGGCGCAGTTCGCGACCTCACCCGAGCCCGTGGTGAGGGTGGTTGTCGACCTCGACCAGCAGATGCCCTATCGCGTTGACTCCACCGCGCAGGGCGCCGTGCTGCGCGTGGGTGGCGCGCCGGCCGCCGCGCCCGAGGCGGTCGCCTCGGCGCCGCCGGTCGAGGTGGCGCAGGCGGCCCCGCCGCCGGCGCTCGAGAGCCCGCCGGCACCCGCCAACGCCGAGCCGGCCCCGGCACCCGCCCAGGCCGAGCCGCCCCCCGCGCCGGCCGCGGTGAAGGTTGCCGAGATCGCACCCACGCCTGTCAAGATCGTGGACGAGCCCGGGCCGCAGCAGCAGCCCGCGGCGCTGACGGCGCCCCCGGCGGCCGAGCAGGCGCCGCCGGCCGAGTCGCCGTGGACCACCACGCAGGCGGCGATGGCCGAGCAGGCCGCGCCTCCGGTCAACGTGATCACGGGCACGAAGGAGGTCGAAAGCCAGGTGCCGCACTTCACCGGCGAGCCGATCTCCCTCGAGCTGAAGGACGCGGACATCAAGGACGTGCTGCGCACCTTCGCCAAGATCACGGGGCTGAACGTGGTCGTGGACCCGGACGTCTCGGGCTCGGTCACCGTCAACCTCGAGAACGTCCCCTGGGACCAGTGCCTGGACCTCATCCTGAAGATCAACCGCCTGGGCTACTCGGTCGAGAACAACGTGCTGCGCGTGGCCAGGATCGAGAGGCTGACGCAGGAGAAGAGCCAGGCGGCGGCGTTCCGGAAGGAGTCCGAGAACGCGGCCCCGATGCGCACGATCACCAAGACGCTCTCCTACGCCAAGGCGGCGCAGGTGAAGGGGCTCCTGACCTCGCAGAGCTTCATCCTCTCGGACCGCGGCACGGTCGTCGTGGACGAGCGCAGCAACATGCTCATCATCCGCGACGCCAACGACCGCCTGGAGGGCATCGTCAACCTGATCGACAGCGTTGACCAGCCCAACAAGCAGGTCGTCATCGAGGCGCGCATCGTCGAGACCACGCGCAGGTTCGCCCGCGCGATAGGAGTTGTGTGGCGTTTCACCGGCAACGCGGATGCCGAGCACGGGACGACGACCGGCTGGACGGTCCCCAACTGGGCGACGGTCACCGGTAGCTCCGATTTCGGGGGGACAGGCTCGGCTGTGGGTCTCTCTGGCATCGGCGTCCTGGGCTTCTCCTTCGGCGACATCCTCGACGCCTTCAACCTGGACTTCACGATCAACGCGGCGGAGAACAACGGCCTCGCGAAGGTCGTCTCCTCGCCCAAGGTCA
The DNA here is from genome assembly GCA_022865555.1 of Thermoanaerobaculaceae bacterium. GTDB lineage: Bacteria > Acidobacteriota > Thermoanaerobaculia > Thermoanaerobaculales > Thermoanaerobaculaceae > RBG-13-68-16. Next base: position 4,300 of record JALHTD010000234.1, read on the forward strand.
CCGCGCAGAACAACGAGAAGGCGCACATCGAAGCCGGCTATCTGCTTCCCACCCAGACGGTGGCCAACCAGACCGTGACGGTCCAGTACACCGATGCCACGCTCGCCCTCGACGTGACGCCGCAGATCACGGCCGAGGGAACGGTGCTTCTTGACATCGACATCAGGAAGCGACGGCCGGCGCCGGAACTCCAACAAACTGGCGGCCTAAACACGCCAATCTTCACCCGCAACGCCAAGACGCGCGTGCTGGTGCGCGACGGCGGCACGACGGTGATCGGCGGAATCTACGAACTCACCGACACAAGCCAGACCGGCGGCCTTCCCGGCCTGCGCAACCTGCCGATCATCGGTCCTCTCTTCGGGAACACGTCCAAGAATCTGGTCCATGATGAGTTGCTCATCTTCATCACGCCGCGCATCGTCAAGTACTAGGGGGAAGCCATGAGAACTCATCGGCTCGCAATCTTCGCGTTGATCGCCCTCGGGGCGATGGCCATGGCCGGGTGCTACAACGGCAACAGCACCGCCGACACCTCGGCGCCGGTGTTCCTCTCGACCACAGTCGAGCCGGGACCCGCAGAGGTCTCCATGTCCGCCGGTGCAGACATCACGATCGAAGCCTTGACGATCACATCGCACGCCAAGAGCCCGTCGGTCACGCTGTCGGCGCAGGACGACGTCATCTTGACTGAGTGGGTGATCACCTGTTCTCGGACTGACGGCGGCACGGTGGCTTCTCCGCAGTGGCAGAACTTCTACACCGCGTACGTGCCGGCGAACGGCACCACTAGGCTGGGGAACTACCGCATCTTCCCAGCCAACTACTTCAGCCAGGCGCCGCTGTATCAGCTATTCCCCGAGAACGGCGGCTTCGACAAGGAAACGAGCAACACGAACATCCGGCAGAGGCTTCACATCGAGATCTTCGGCAAGACCGTCGCGGGCAAGGCGATCAGCGTGGCCTTCGACGTGAACCTGAACTTCGTCTACTGAGGATGGATGAGGAGATGCGGGAGACGACCATGATGCGAAACTCAAAGTACATCGCTATGGCGCTCGGAGCAGCCGTGCTGCTCGCAGGGTGTTCCGCCAAGAGCCCGACGGCGCCCAAGCCGACGCCGATCCCGGCCTTCAACATCTCCCTCACCCCGGCAGCGACCACCGCTAAGGCCGGGGAGTCCGTGCGCGTGACGGCGCAGGTCACCACCGGCAGTGCCAACGCGCCTGACGGGACCGCGGTGACCTTCGATGTCAGCGGCGGCGAGTTCCCGCCCACCGGCGCGACCGAGGCCGTGCGCACGACCACCGGCGGCAGCACCAACATCAGCGTCACGTCGAGCGGGGGCACCGCCACGATCTTGGGGCGCGTGCCCGGCGGGTCTGATGAGACCAGCGTGACGTTCACTGGGATCCCGCCAACCCCGACCCCTCCGGGCCCGACGCCAACCCCGAGCTACGATCCGCAGATCTTCGCGCTCACCCCGAACGCAGGCCCGTTCGAGGGCGGCACCCGGGTCCTAATCTCAGGCACCGGCTTCCAGACCCCGGTCCAGGTGCTGTTCGACGACATTCAGGCACAGGTAGTGTCTACCAGCTACACGGAGGTGGTCTGCGTCTCGCCCAGCATCACCCCGACGGCGCCGAATGATGTGATCACCAAGCAGGTCACGGTGACCAACATCGGCAACGGGAAGAAATCCAGCGGCGTCGGCTTCCGCTACGGCGTGGCGATGTTCATCTCGAGCTTCAGCCCGATGGAGGGCCCGGCGGACACGCCCACCACGGTCACCATCTTCGGCCAGGGGTTCGTCGCCCCGGTGAGCGTCGTGGCCTCCTCGGGC
>JALHTD010000235.1 GCA_022865555.1 Thermoanaerobaculaceae bacterium
CTGCCATCCACGCCCTGGTTGTCGGTGATGAACCCGATCGAGACGAGCCGGACCCGCGTGTCGTTGTTGTCGAACGGATCCACCACGCCGGCGGCGTTCCTGTCCTCGGGGTTGTTGCGCACGTACACGCTGTAGAAGGCGCGGATCTTGTTGAACGTGAACGTGGAGCTGTCGGCGAGGTTGGTCGCCATCTGAATGATCTCGCGATTGGCGATCTCGTTGCTGGACCCGGAGCCGTCGGTCAGGTACGTGCCCAGGTGACGGATGTCCCACGGCGCGGGCTGGAACGGGACCGGGTCGGGGGCGGCCATCGTGGTCGCGACGGAGACGTGGTTGAGGAAGGCGTTCACCGGGCTCTTGGCAAACGGCGTCCCCATGAGGATCTGCTCCCCCCGCCGCAGGCCGACCTCGGCCGCGTACAGTGCCGCCCTCTGCTGGTCCTGGCGGGAGGAGATGCGGTCCTCCTGGGTCATCAACATCGCCGCGGTGATGCCAAGTACCGTCAGCACGAGCAGCACGAGGATCACCATGATCAGCGCGACCCCGCGTTCCTTCTTGCGCATCGGCGAGCTCCTTGCCCTGGCCATGGCTAGATCCCCGAGGTCCGGTTTCGCAGCATGGCCAGCGCCGAAACCTGGTACCGGTAGTAGGTGTCGTTAGGGGCGGTGGTCGGGTCGTGGTCCTCCGCCGCCGGCTGCCGCACTTCGACCTTCCCCCCGAGCCGAACCGGGGTGGACGATCGCGCGGTGATCGTGACCCGAATGCCGATCACGCTGCGCGCGTCGAACGGGTTAACGGTGCCGGGGTTGGCGTCGAGGCTGGGTACGCCGTTGTTGCAGCCCTGCGTCGCGGAGAGGGTGGCGCCGGGCCTGTTCCAGGTCTCCCCGTTGCGATAGCTGTACGAGATCTGGAAGTCCTCCACGTTCGGCAGAAGCGGCGACCACCCGGCCTTGACGACGTAGTCCGGGAACTCCACGGTGCCGCCCGGCAGCGTGCCGCAGTTGGCGTCCGCCGCCGGGTCGAAGGGGGCGTTCTTCTGCTCGAGCCAGCCGTTGCACACCCGCAGGGTGGTGAAGCGGCTGCCCACGATCAGGTTCGGCGGGTTGGCGAGCACCTCGACCCCGCCCGGCGGGTTGAGGGAGTTGGCGTCCTGCGGGCTGGCGTTGACCTCGAAGCACGGCACGTTCACGCCGCCTACGATGCACGTGGGGTTGAGAGTCGTGCAGGTGGTCGCGTTGTTGCCGTCCCGGTAGTTGGTGATCCTGTAGGTGAGCCAGGCGCCGGACCCCGGGTCCACCAGCAGCAGCGGAAGGCTCTGCGCCGCGTTGGCCGGGTCCGGCGCAAGTGCCTTGAACTGCTGGAGGTTCAACGCGTCATCCGGGCAGCCCGCATCGAAAGCCCAGTACTGGACCGAGGCGTCGTTGAATGGGTTCGGCCAGGCGCTGGCCGACTCGAGGAGGACCGGGGTGGTGACCTGGGCGGCCGTGAGCGTGAGGATGTCGGTCCCGTTGCTGGCGAAGCTGGTGGCGCCCTGGTCGACGTTGTTGTAGGCCAGCTGCACGCAGCTCCCGTCGCCGGGGCAGGCCGGGAAGTTGGCGCCGCCGGCGCCAGGGTTGGCCCCGCGCCAGAGGTAGGTCAGGACCGATGCCGGGTTGAAAGGCGTGGACCTGTCGTTCAGGTCGGTGGCGCCCCTGATGACGTACGTACTGTAGTCGGCGGCGCTGCGGGCGGTCTGCCGCGCCTCGACCTGCAGCCGCTGGCGCTCCGCCGCGGCCCGCATCGGGAACAGCAGCTGGCCGGCCATCCAGAGGATCATCCCGAGGCAGGCGAGGACGACCAGCACCTCCATCAGCGTGAAGCCTGCGGCGCGGGGGTTACTGGAGCTGCGCCACATAGATCACCACCTTGAAGGTCGCCGGCCCGATGTACTGGTTGTTGCCGGTCTTCAGCGGTTCGGCCTGCACCGTAACCGTGTTGTTGTTGATCGTGTAGCTCAGGGTATGGCGAGCGCCCGCCTCCATGACGTTGGCCCCGTCCGAACCCCAGAACGTCTGGCAGTCGGTCGGCGTGATCATCTTGGCCGCGCTGGGCCCGACCACCGGGCAGCACGGGTCCTCGGCGGCGCCGACCACGAACACGCGGTACCTCTGCAGCCTGATGGTTTCGACCACCCGCTCCGCCCGGTAGCTGAGGTCGGTGCGGATCATCGAGCCGAGGTTCACGAGGTAGGCCATCGCGAGCAGCTGCAGCACCGCGAGCGTCACAACGAAGAGGATGAAGAACGCCACCAGCACCTCGACGAGGGTGAGGCCGCGCTCTTTCTTGCGATCGGTATGCTCTCGATTCATCGCGCCCTCCCCTACAGCACCGTCTTCCGGATGGTGACGTTCCAGAGCGGGAAAACCTGGATGTCGTGCCGGATGTTGGGTGCAAGGCTGCCGTCGACCATCCTCACATGCGAGATCGACATGACCATCGTCGCGGTGACCTGGTGGGGCGGTACCGTCGTGGGGTCCATCGCCCGCCCCACGGTGTCGCACGTCAGCGTGCGCGCGGGACCCGAGGTGGGCCAGGCGTTGGGGCCGGCGGCCGGGTTGTACGCGAGGCTCACGTGATCGGGGATCGTGTAGGTGCCGTTGGCCGTTCGCGGCGCCGGCGGCGGGGGGGTGAGCTGGAGCACCCAGCGCCCGTCGGCGTCCTGCTGGAGCGTAACGTTGATCGGGGTGTGCTGGTTGACCGACTCGGTGAACGCCTGCTGCAGGAAGTTGCGGATGTCGCCCGCGGTGGTCTCGATGCGGGCCCTCTGCCAGTAGGAGTTGATCGGCACCGTGACGATCGCCGCCAGCACGCCAACGATGGTCAGCACGATCAGCACCTCGAGCAGCGTGAAGCCGGACTCGCGGTGACGGTGGGCGGGCGGATAGACACTGATCACGGGTCGTGTAAAGGCAACTCCTGTGCCACCGCCCCGATCTCGTGCGGTGGCAGGAGCTTCATGACGGAAGTGCCTTCTCGTCATGCCAACCTCCTTTCAAGAATGGCAAAAACAGAGACATTTGGGAACACCCAACCGCGGACCCCAGACCGGCGCGCAAACCTCAGAATCCGCCGGAGGTTCCCCTCGCGGCGCGAGCCCCGACGCCCGGGCATCCGCCCGCAGCCGGAACACACTATTAGTCTACCGTACAGAGCCAGGCCTTCAGGTGTTCCGCCTCACCGCAGAACGCCGAGACCGGATGGTCCGGGCCGGCGCCGCGGCGCTCCAGCACCCGCAGGCCGCGGCCGGCGTCGAGCGCGGCCCCGAGCAGGGCCTGGCCGAACTGCTGCTCGCTCACCAGGGCCGAGCAGGAACACGTGAACAGCAGCCCTCCCGGGGCCGTCAGGCGCAGCGCGTGCAGGTTGATGTCCCGGTAGCCCCGCAGCCCGCCCTCGAGGTCGCCCCTGCGCTTGACGAAGGCGGGCGGGTCCACCACCACGACCCCATAGCGCTGGCCGGCGGCTACGAGGTCGCGCACAACGCGGAACGCGTCACCCTCGATGAAGTCGGGCTCCCGGACCTCCAGGCCGTTGAGTTCGTACGCATGGCGTGCGAGCGAGAGTGCCGCGGCCGACGCGTCCACGTTGACCGCGCGGACCGCACCGCCGGCCAGCGCCGCGACCGCGAAGCCCCCGCTGTAGGAGAACAGGTTGAGCACCTCTGCCCCCCCGGCGAGCGCCCCGAGGCGGCGGCGGTTCTCCCGCTGGTCGAGGAAGAAGCCGGTCTTCTGCCCCGCCTCCACGTCGACCGCGAAGCGAAGCCGGCCCTCGCGGATCACCAGCGGCACCTCGGGCATGTGCCCACGCAGCACGCGCACCGGCCGTGCCGCCCTCCCGGCCGGACGGACGAGCACCGTCGAAAAGCCGAGCCCGTCGGCGAGCAGCGAGGCGATCGCCTCGAGGTACGGCTCCCACGCGGCCTCGTACGGCTCCACCACCGCAACCTCGCCGTAGCGGTCGATGACCAGCCCCGACAGCCCGTCGCCCTCGGCGTGCACGAGGCGGTAGGCATCGGCGTCCAGAGCCAGCCTGTCGCGCAGCGCCGCCGCGCGCCGCACGAGCGCGGCGAGGGCCGCCTCGTCCCAACCCTCGCGCCCGAACGTCACCATTCGCAGCGCCAGCGAGCCCCCCGAGCCGCCGGGAAGCGCGACCCCCAGCGGCCTGCCGTTGGCCGCCTGCACCCGCAGCGGCAAGCAGCCGGCGGGCAGCGGCGTGGCCAGTGCTCCTCGGTAAACCCAGGGGTGGCGCCGAAGCACCGAGGCCTCCCTCCCCGGCTTCAGACTCACCGTCCCCGTGCAGGCGAACGGGTCACTCATCCCGTCGCTCCGCCCGGCTCAGCGAAGCGCCGCTCGAACCGAAACGAGACAGCCAACGGGTGGGGGTGCTCAATCCGCCGAGCGGGTGTCCCGCCTCGGCGGGACCATGTCTCCCGAGGCGGCGGGGACCCAGCGCGGCGTGGGCGGGGGTGCCCCCGCCCCGAGGGTCGGCGGTGCCATCGCGCCGGAGCGAGCGGGCC
>JALHTD010000019.1 GCA_022865555.1 Thermoanaerobaculaceae bacterium
GAAGTAGAGAGCCGTGCCGGCCGGGTCGCCGGCCCGGTCGAACGGGTGGTCCAGCAGCACCGAGCCCGCCTGCGCCGGCACGAACGCGTTGGCCCGTTGCAGCACTTCCTGGATGAAGCTGGCGGCATCCATCGCCTCGGGGACACCCGTGTCGTGGCGGTAGCGCTCCAGGAAGGTCTCGAGCTCCGTCGCCGGGAGCACATTGATCTTGAGCCGGACCTCGCTCACTGTTCCAGTCTATCAGCGCGCTGCAGTGTTGTCGCGACCAGCCGTGCGACTCGCAGACGCAAGTTGGGGAGCGCATCGGTGGGCTCCGTAAGGGAGGGTGCGAAGCGCAGGCGTTCGCACGTCCGCACAAGCTCCGTCGCCTCGGCGGCCTCCGCCTGCGGGCAGCCGGCGGCCGTCAGGCGATCGGCGCCCTCGGCGACCGTCGCACCGAAGCGGGACCGCGCCCAGGTCTCCACCGCGAGCTGAAGGCGTCGCAGCTCCTGCGCCGGGTCGGCACCCGTTGCGGGCGGGAGCGGGACGCCTCTCCGGCGAGCCCTCCAGGTGATGGCCGCCGCCGTAGCCGCCACACCCAGCACGAAGGCGACCAGCAGGAGCGCCGGCCAGGGGAGCGTGCCGCGGGCCCCCGGAGTCGCGGCGACCGGCGCGGCCACCGGGGGCACGGCGGAGGCGGGGCCGACCACCAGCGCCAGGGCGGGGAGGGTGTGGCTGGTGTAGCTCGCCCCCGGTTTGAAGCTGCAGAAGCGGACTTCAGGCAGTTCGTACCTCCCGGGGCGCAGCGCCTCGACCGGGATGCGCCAGCGCCGCCACCCGGCCAGGCCGCGCCGGGAGGGCTGCCACTGGTGGGTCTCCTCCGCGGGAAAGCTGCGCAGGCCCTCCGGCAGGCGCATCGGCGGCGGGTCCAGCAGCGGGAGGTTTCCGACCCCTTCCACCTCGACCTCGAAAGTCACCAGGTCGCCGACCCGCAGCTCGTTTTCGAGCAGCCGGCGGGAGAAGGCGAGCTCGCCAACCGCGCCGAAAAACGGACCCGGGGCCGGTGGGAGCGGCCTCACCTCCGCCGCCACCGTGCGCGAGGTGACGGTCCTGACGGGGAGCGCGGCGCTCTCCCGCTCGCCCGGGGCGGCCACCGCGCGCGCCCTTGCCGGAGGGATCTTCAACCGGCCTGCCTGTACCGGGATCACCAGCCAGCCGCCCAGCGCGACCCGCGCCATCCCATCTGGGGTTGCACCCACGGCTGCGACCTCGTCGGAGGGCAGCCGCTCGCTCCAGCTCTCGGGGAACGAGGTCTGCACCTCCCAGCCTTCGGCCCCGACCTCGCCCGGCGACTCCACGAAAAACCTCACCACCAGCGGCTCTCCCACCAGGAGGCGCGGGGTGGAGAGCTCGACTCGCAGCTCCGGGCGGGTGGCCTCACCCGCAGTGCGGCCGCCCGCCAGGGCGGTCCCACGCACCGGGTTCGTGACCGCGCTTGCATCTCCGAGGCGGACGGTCGTGGGGCCGACCGCGATTCCTCCCAGCGTGCGTGCGCGCATGACCCAGGTGAGCGCGGTGACCGCAATCGGCTGGTTCCCTTGCCAGGTGACCTGCTGCGCGAGCACCGGCCCCGCCAGCACCTCGAGGTTGGTGAGCTCCCCGAGTACCCCGCTGATCTCGCCGGGGCCCGGGCCCTCGAGCACGACCTGGTAGCGCAGGGTGCCCGGGATGGTGCCGCTGAGAAAGCGCGCGTGCGGCTGCCGGGGCGCGGCGGCCACGACCGCCGCCATGAGGAGCACAACCGCGAAGGGCAGCGCGCGGCGCATCACCAGTCCCTCGCCGAAGACCTGACCACCGAGGACAGCGCGCGTACCGGCAGCGGCTGCAGCGCGGCGCGCGCGGCTGCCTCCACCAGTCGGTCCCGGCTCTCGCGGTCGCTCGGGGCGGTCGGTCTGCCAACCTCGTCCGCCAGGCCGGTGAGGGCGAGCTCCAGGTTGTGCCAGGCGTCGGGTTGCCTCGGATCGGCGGCAATCGCCCGCCGCAGCGCCTCGGCTGCACCCGCGAAGGCGCTCCTCAGCAGCCGCACCGTGCCCAGGTTGTACCAGGCCGAGAAGGCAAGGCGCGGCGAGGCGGCAAGCTCGGAGAGGGTGCGCTCGCCTTCGGTCTCCCCCTCACGCGCCTGCACGGTGGCGAGGCCAAGCCGCAGCTCCGCATCGCCCGGCCGAAGCGCGACGGCCTGGGCGTACGCCTGGCGGGCCCCGTCCCAGTCTCCGCGCGCCGCCGCGCGGGCGGCGGTCCGCTCGAGCAGGGAGGCCGATCCGGGCAGCACCCGCTGCCAGGTAGAAGGCGTGGGCACCGGCGGGTTCGCCGCGGCGGCGAGCGGGACCGGCAGCAGCAGCGCGACCAGCGCGGCACGCCGCCACGGCCAGAGAAGGAACGATCCGGTTGCGAGCAGTGCGGCGGCCAGCATGAACGGTGCGGCGTGGACGGGGGCTGCCTCGCGCTCCGAGATGCGCACGGACCGGACGAGTGCCTCCGCAAGCGCGTGCGGGGCCCCGGGGAAGGCCGCGTCCACCACGCCGTCCGACCCTCCCCCCAGACGCCGCAGCAGTTCGGGCCTGGCGCGAGTCCGCACGAGGGCACCCGCCTCCCGCGCATAGGTGACGCCGCCCCCACCATCGGGTCGCGGCACCGGGCCCCCGGCAGTGGTGCCGGAGATCAGCGGCACGATTGCGATCCCGCTCCGCCGCAGAGCCTCCGCCACCCCGGCCGCGTCGCCCTCGAGCTCCTCCCCGTCGGAGGCGAGCAGGATGGCCCGCGCGGGGCCGCTGCCCGGCAGCAGGGAGCCGGCAGTAGCCAGCAGCAGCGCGAGATTGGAGCCGGGGGCGACCGAGCGCTCGAGGTTGGGGTCGGAGAGTCTCGCGTCCAGCGTCTCCGTGTCTTGCGTGAGCGGGACCAGGGGCCGGGCATCACCGGCGCCCACCGCCAGGCTCCAGTTGGCGTCGGGCAGACGGTGCAACGTCTGGCGCAGCACCGTTACCGTCCGGTCCAGCCGAGTGGGCGCCATATCGGCGCATCGCATCGAGGCCGAGACGTCGAGGGCGATCACCACGTCGAGGGCGGCGGCCGGGACGTGCTCCGGCTGGCCCCAGCGTGGGCCGGCGGCGGCCGCCGCGGCTGCAGCGGCGGCCAGCAGCCAGAGGACGAGACGGCCACCGCCCGTGGCCGGCACCCCGCCGAGCCAGCGCCGCCAGAGCGACCCGCTTCCGAGGCGCGCCTGCTGCAAGCGGCGCCAGCGGGTCAGTGCCCAGGCGGCCGGCAGCAGGGCCAGGGCGGCAATCGCCAGGAGCAGCCAGCGCGGCTCGACCCAGCTCATGCCCAGGCCCTCCGGTTCACGAGCTCGGCGAGGGCTGCCCCGAGGAGCAGCACGGCGGCCCAACGGGCGGGTGTGGCGCTGTGGTCGCTCCAGACGCGCTGGGCGGGCGTGGGACCCGCGCTGGGTTCGAGCGCCGCGAGGTGCTCGAACGCCGCTTCAAGAGCCTCCCTGTCGCGGGCCCGCACGAACTCCCCGCCGCTGCGCCGGGCGATCTCCCGCAGCAGCGCCTCGTTGACCCGCGACGGCGCGGCCGCGGCGGGTTCGGGCCCGACGGCGACGGTGCTCACCGGGACGCCGCGGTCCGCCGCCACCGCTGCCGCCGTGACGGGATCGAGCGCACCGGCGTTGTTCTCGCCGTCGCTCACGAGCACGATGCCGCCCGACCCTCGCTTCGTGTGCCGCAGTTGCTCCAGGGCCACCGCGAGGGCATCCCCGATGGCGGTCTCGGGGCCGAGGGTTGCCGGTGCCAGGCTCGAGGCCAGCGCAAGGAGGGTGGCGTGGTCGCGGGTGAGCGGGGAGAGCACGGCGGCCTTCCCGCCGAACGCCACCAGCGCGAGGCGATCATCGCGTCGGAGATCGGCCAGACGCTCCACGGCCCGGCGGGCCGCCGCGAAACTGTTTCTCCCGCGGCCCGGCGCTCCCATCGAGGCCGAGAGGTCGAGGAGGACGACCAGGTCGCGCCCCACGGACGGGGCAGCGCGCAGGGATGCGCGCCGCGGCCCCGCGGCACCCAGCCAGGCGACGGCCAGCGCCGCGAGCGCCAGAGTTGTTGCCACGTCCACAGTTACCCGGGTGCGGCGCACCGGGGCCAGGCTCGGGACCCGAAGGTGACGCCTGCGGGCCAGCGCGAGCCAGGCGAGGGCGGCCGGCGCCAGCACCGCGAGCGGCAGCAGGAGCGGGAAGGCGAAGCCGCTCACTGCCGGCCTCCCGTTGAAGCTGCAACCTGTGGCGCGGCGGCGAGCACGTCCCGCACAAGGGTGACGGCGTCCTCGGTGTACGGGGGGCTGCCGGCGAAGCGGGTCTCGTCCGCGAGCAGGAACGCAACCCCGAACGTCTTCGCGAGGGTTGTCTCCAGCCTCGCGGCCAGCAGGCGCGAGAGCTCACGGGTGGTCATCGCGGCGCACGGCGCGCCGGTCGCCGCCTGCAGGAAGCGGCGGCAGCCGCGCGCGAGAGTGTCGGCGGCATCGGCCCCGGTCCAGCCGTCGGGCACGGAGAGGGGCGCCAGCGTCCGCTGCAGCTCGGCAACGGGATCGGGACGCGAGCGACGCCGCAGCAGCCGGACAGCCAGCAGCACCAGCAGCACGGCGACCGCGGGCGCGACCAGGACCGCCCAGGGAAACGGCGCGGGCTCCGGAACGAGGAGCGGCCGCGGCTCCGCCTCGGGGGCAAGGGTGGGCCGGACCTCGACCGTGGATGGTTGCGCGCCGGGCAGCGGCACGCCGAGAACCCCCAGCGCCAGCGGTCGGAGCGTCACGACCGTGGCCCCGTCTTCCGCGGGCCGTGGCCCGCTCACCACGAGGAAGTGGCCGACCACGGCACCTGCTGCCGGCGCGGATTGGGACCCCTGCAGGCGCACGTCCACGGAGGACCCGAAAGGGATCTGCAGCAGGCTCGCGGCCAGCAGCAGAGAGGCCGGACTAGGCACCGCGGCGCCTCCCCCGCGCCAGAAACGCGCGGGCCAGGGCAGGCGCCAGCAGCGTCTCGGGCGCGACCGTGAGCACGTCCGCGCGAACGCGGGAGATCTCCGGCGCATCGGGCGCCGGGCCGCTCACGCTCCACCCCGCGCGCCCCGTCGTGTCGCGCGCCGGGCCACGCGCGGTCGCGGTCCCCTTCCCGGCTCGCTGGTCCCACAGCCTGACCGCCAGAAGCTCGTGCCGGCTCGCCAGCGCGGCCAGAGTCCGGCCGTAGCCGGTGCCGAGGAACGGCGAGATCACCACCAGGACCCCGCGCCGGCGCAGCAGGCGCGGCACCTCGGCGAGGGCGCCGGAGAGGTCGCTCGCCCGCCCCCGGGGGCGCACCAGGAGCAGCTCGCCCACCATGCGGAGCAGCGAGGCCTCGCTGCGGCGCGCGGTCAGCACCAGCTCCTGCCGGTTGCTCCAGGCCGCCAGCGCCACCCGGTCCCCCACCGGCGAGTGCCGCACTGCCCACCAGAGCGACCACCTCGGCGGCCACCTCGAGGAGGGTGCGGGTGCCGCTGCCGGCCGCCATCCCCGCCCCGACGTCCACCA
>JALHTD010000236.1 GCA_022865555.1 Thermoanaerobaculaceae bacterium
AAACGGCTGCGCCAGGTCCGGACCAAATCATGTCTCTCGCCGGCGCTTCAGGACATGTAGTAGTCCCCGGGTCGCGCGGTGAGTGTCAGGCTTCAGGACCTGATCCATCGGTACGTCGACGCCCACCTGCCGGCAGGCATGCGGCCACTCGGTCGTGAGTACCTTGGCATGCCCACGCCGATCCCGGCTCCGCCCAGTCGGGTTCGTGAAGAGCGGGCCGTCGGCAGGGGCGCCGGCCCGGTAGCTCACGATCCACTCGTGCAGCTCAGCAGGGACGGGCAGCGTTCGGCAGCGCAGTCCCTTCGTAGGGCCGGGAGCGTCCTGCGCGCTCGGCGTCTTCATCGCGCGCGCATCTCGCCGGGGCGGATCCCGGGAGCCGCGGCGAGGAAGGCGCCGCGTCGAGGCTCTGGAACCGCTGCAAGAAGCGCGCGGCGCGTCTTCGGACTCACCTTCACGTACGGGTGCTGCAGGACGGCGCTGCTGGGGAACTCCGGAAGCGTCAAGTCAAGCACTCTGCGCCAGCACCATCGCAGGAAGGCTCGGAAGGCGGCGAGGACGTTCCAGACCACCTTTTGTTTCGGCTCTTCGGGGGTTCGTGTGGGTAGCGGAAGTGGCTGGAAGCGGGAGAACGAGGGTCTGGGGGGCTGAGAAAGGCGTTTGAGCGGAGGCGGAGAGCGGGCATGCTCCCGCGATGCGAAAACGCAGGCCTCGTCGGCTCTCGGACTCGTACCGGTTCCCTGGTTGTCGCCCGCTCCCGACCGTGGTGGGCATCTTCGGCGAGCCGCGAGCGAGGGTGGTCACCCTCGTCCGGCGCTCAAAAAAACGGCCTGCGGAGCCTGCGGGCGGATTCACGGCAGCTTCTACGATCGCAGGCTACGCCGGGTACGTGACCTCCCGTGCGGGGGCATGCGGATCTTCTTGGAGCTGGAGATCCGCCGGGTCGCGTGTCGAAGCTGTGGTGCGGTGAAGCGCGAGCGCCTCGATTTCCTTGCCGACAATTCCCGCTACACCCGGCGGTTCGCGTTCTACGTCGGCAAGCGCTGCCGCTCCTCGGCGATCAAGGACATCGCGGAGGAGCTCGGGCTCGAGTGGCACACGGTCAAGGAGCTCGAGAAGCAGTACATGCGCGAACAGCTCCGGCGGGCCGGGACACCGGGACCGAAGGTGATCGGCATCGACGAGGTGTCGATCCGCAAGGGGCATACCTACCGCATCGTGGTGAGCGACCTCGTACGCCGACGCCCGATCTGGTTCGGCGGCAAAGACCGCTCCGAAGCCAGCATGGAGGAGTTCTTCCAGGGGCTGGGAGCCCCGAAGAGCGAGAAGATTCGCCTTGCGGTGATGGACATGTGGAGGCCGTTTCGCAACGCGACGCAGCGCCACGCACCGCAGGCGAGCATCCTCTTCGACAAGTTCCACGTGCTGCGCCACCTCGGCGATGCGCTCGACACGGTGCGCAAGGGCGAGTATGCACGGCTCTCGGGCAAGGACCGCCGCTTCATCAAGGGGCAGAAGTACACGCTGCTCGCACACCGCGAGAACCTGACGCTCGAGGGCCGCAAGAGCCTGAAGCTCCTGCTCACCGCCAACAAGCGGCTCAGCACGGCGTACCTGCTCAAGGAGTCCTTCGGCCAGCTCTGGAGCTACAACCGGGAGGCCTGGGCCCGCCGCTTCTTCGAGAACTGGCGAGCATCGCTCAAGTGGCAACGGCTCAAGCCCTTCGAGAAGTTCGCTGCGATGATCGAGCGCCACTGGGAGGGCATCGCTGCCTACTGCCAGCCCGAGAACAAGGTCGCTCTCGGCTTCGTCGAGGGACTGAACAACAAGATCCGGGTCATCCAACGCCGCGCCTACGGCCTACGCGACGAGGAGTACCTGCGGCTCAAGATCCTCACGACCATGCTGCCGCCCCTCTAGCGTGACGGAACTTGACGAAATTCACCCACACGATTCCCCGAAGACCCGGAAAAACAAGACCGTATTTTACGTCCGAGAAGTAGCCTTAGGCTCCGTAACGAAATAACTTGACTATTACGTCCGCCGGGCGGATCGTGCTGGCGTGGGCGGCGAGCAGCAGATCCGAGCGAAGTACCGTGCGCTCGTGCCGACGATGGACGAGCGCCAGCGGCGTTTGTGGGCGGGTACGGAGGCCCGAGCGCTGGGGCGGGGCGGCATTGCGGTGGTCGCGCGAGCGACTGGCCTCGCGCGCAATACGGTGGTCCGCGGACTCGAGGAGCTTTCTGAGAGGCGGCCTCTGTCTGCGTCCTGCGTGCGACGGCCGGGGGCGGGGCGCAAGCGGGCGACCTTGCTGGCTCCCGGATTGGCGACGGCGTTGGAGTCGCTCGTGGAACCCGTGACGCGAGGCGATCCCGAGTCGCCGTTGCGATGGACCAGCAAGAGCACGCGTCACCTGGCCGAGGAGTTGAACGCGCAGGGCTATGAGGTCAGCCATACGTTGGTGGCCGGGCTGCTGCAGGAGCTGGAGTACAGCCTGCAAGCCAACCGGAAGACCTTGGAGGGAGCCGGCCACCCCGATCGAAATGCGCAGTTCGAGCACATCAACGCCGTGGTCACGGCCCAATTGAGGCGCGGCCAGCCGGCGATCTCGGTGGACACCAAGAAGAAGGAGTTGGTGGGGCGGTTCAAGAATGCCGGGCGAGCGTGGCGGCCGCAGGGGAACCCGGAGAAGGTGAAGGTTCATGATTTCCTGGATCCCGAGAAGGGCAAGGCGATCCCCTATGGTGTCTACGACCTTGGTCGCAACCTGGGCTGGGTGAGTGTGGGCGTGGACCATGACACCGCCGCCTTCGCCGTGGCGACGATCCGGCGCTGGTGGCGGGAGCTAGGGCGCCAGCATTATCCCCGCGCCACGTCCCTCCTCATCACCGCCGACAGTGGCGGAAGCAACGGCTCCCGCCTCCGACTCTGGAAGTGGGAACTCCAGAAGCTGGCGCAGCAGACGGGACTGGTGCTTTCGGTCTGTCATCTTCCGCCCGGGACCAGCAAATGGAACAAGATCGAGCATCGCCTGTTCTCCTTCATTTCGCAGAACTGGCGCGGTCAGCCCCTGCTCAGTCATGCGGCCATCGTCAGTCTCATCGCGGCCACCAAGACCAAGAGCGGGCTGAAGGTCCGGTGCGTGCTGGACACGCACAAGTATCCCAAAGGCGTGAAGCTCACGGATGAGCAGATGACCGTCATCAACTTGAAGCCGGACGCGTTCCACGGGGACTGGAACTACAGCGTCGCTCCCCGACAGACACGCAGAATAGTCAAGTAATTTATTTACAGACTCTTAGGTCAACTTGAGCGGGCAAGAATTGGCCCCTACAGGTCAAGGGCCCCGAGATGCGGCCCGTCGCGGCCGCCATGTTGTGCACGCTGCGCATCGCTTCTTGGCGGATCGCGTCGATGCCGGTCTCGAGGACCGTGAGCGCCGTCCCCGAGACTTCGAGCCAGGAAAGGTCGTTCCCCTCCGTCTTCGGCCCGATCTCCCAGACGTACTGCGCGCCTCGCTGCGCATAGGAGAAACAAGCGGGCTCTCCTCGGTCACGTCCGATACGAGGCAATCTGACAAGTTCCCTGGGGGAGAGCCTGCCCTCAGTGGCGGAGCCCGAGTCGCCGGCCGCGAGGCCGCTCGGGCCGTTGTACCAGGCCCCGCCTCGCGCCCCGCGGCCGAGGGTCGGGATAGAGGTCTTGATCTGCTCGTGCCACTCGAAGACGTTCCCGCCCTGATCGAAGGTGCCGCTCGGGCTGTCGGAGAGTGCGTACGCGCCGACGTCCGTGAGCGAGCCCGGCGGATACGCGTAGGGGTAGCAGTTCGCCGAGTTGCCCGTATCGCTCCCCGGCGCCACGCAGCCGATGGCCGCGTTCGTCCCCGTCGGGTAGTCGTAGTAGAGCCCCGCGATCGGGTCGTAGTAGGCCGCCTTGTACCACTCGTTCTCGCTCGGCAGGAAGACGGACGCGGTCGGGTTGCGCAGCACCGAGTTGGCCGCGATCGCCGAGGGCGTCAGCGTGTAGGCACCGTCCTCGGTCGTGAGAGACGTCTGTAGGCCCGTGAGCTGGCCGTTCTGAAGCCAGTTGGAAAAGCGCGCCGCATCCCAGAACGAGACGTAGGCGACCGGCTTGCCCGCGAAGCCGGACTTGGCCGCGTAGCTATAGCTCCCGGCGATGCCGCTACGGTTGATCCCGCCGAACGCCCCATCGGTGCCCATGTTCGTGTTGTAGAGCGCGTTCGTGTCGGTGGCCGCCACCTTGTTCAGGAACTCCGCATACTGCGCGTTCGTGACCTCGTACTTCCCGATCCTGTACGGGGATTCCACCGCGCCGCAGGGCGAGTTGCTCAAGGGGCCGCAGTTGACGGGGTTCGTATCCGCGGCATTGCCCGGCGCGCCGACCGTCACCCAGTCGATCGTGACGGCCGAGGCCATGGGCGGTGCGAGCATGACGGCGGCAAGGGTGAGCGCCGCGGCGAGCCGCGGCAATGCGGAGAAGACGAATCGGGCGGCAGGCGGCTGCATCGGGGGGCTCCTCGGCTTCGCGTTCGTGCACTCCGGCACGGCGCAGGGAGGAGCCCGGCGGCTCACACGCTGGCGCCGCGGCCCTTCCCATGGGTGGGC
>JALHTD010000237.1 GCA_022865555.1 Thermoanaerobaculaceae bacterium
CCGTGTCAGGCTGCGCCACGAAGTGAGGCGACATGATCTGCACGCCGTGCTCGTTGAACGCGTCCTGGATGTTGGCATTCAGGGCGGAGAGGACATCGATCCGCTCGTGCGGGTCCTCCATGTTGGCGTTGATCTCGTACTCGACGTAGAAGTCGCCGAGGTTGCGCTGGCGCACGAATGGCTTCGGCTCGCGCCGCAGGCCGGGCGTCTTCTCCGCCGCGGCCAGGAGCATCGCGTGGACCTGCCTCCAGGGAGCGTCGTAGCCGATCGTGACGCTGGTGTGGAGGATCACGCCGTCCTCGCTTCCCGGTCGCGAGTAGTTCTTGGTGATGTTCCCGAGCACCACGGCGTTCGGGATCGTCACCTCCTCCCGCTTGGGTGTCATGATCTTGGTGGCGAGGAGCCCGAAGCTCGTGACGGTCCCCTCGGTCCCGCTCACCCGCACATAGTCGCCCGGCTTCAGCGCCCGCGAGTACATCAGGCTGATGCCCGCCATCGCCTGGTTCACCAGCCCCGAGGAGCCCAGGGAGACGAGCACCCCGAGAAACACGGAGAGTCCCTTGAAGATGTCGCTGCTGCTTCCGGGGATATACGGGTAGGCAACAGCAATCGCAAACATCCAGACGAGCACGAGCGCGATCGGCTTGGTGGGCCTCGCGACCTCCTGAGGCACCCACGCCACCTGCACTTCGCCCCGGTCAACCGCATCGAAGAACCCGGCCACCAGGTGTGCGACCAGGCGTGCGACGAAGATGATGACCACCGCGACGAAGAGGCCCGGCACGGCTCTGAGTGCTCCCAGAGCGAGGTCCTCGAACGTCGTGAGGAGGAACGACCCGAGTGCCTCGCCCCACGGGCGGCTGTACGGAAACCGCTTGAGCACGAAGGTCAACCAGACGTAGGTGAGGAACAGACCAGCGGACAGCGACAGCAGGCCCACGGCGGCTCGAAGAACCGTCAGGACCTGTCCGCTCTGCACGATGGTGAAGCCGGCAACCTTGATCTCCCGGAGCCTGCCTGTCCTCCCTTTCATGAATCGGTAGAGCACTGCCCGCCGGGCAGCCAGCAGCCATCGCATCAGGAGGATGAACACGAGGGTGGCGACGACGCTCAACCCCACCGCGCGCAGCAGGGTCGCGGTGCTGCGCTGCTCACGCTCCTCGTTGAACGCCACCTGGAGGTGCGCCACGGCGCGCGCTGCCGCCTCCTCGATCGTCTCGCCCGCCAGGGTGTCCACGTCGTTGGGCGTGATCGAGAACACCGGGGTTTGCCCGATCAGGACGAGCATCCCTTCCGGCGTCTTCCTGGCCGTGACGGCTCCGCTTTCTCGGGCGCTTGCGGCGGTCTGGATGCGCTTCAGCGCACCATCGGCGCGCTCACGAGGGCCCCGTGCCCCGAGCCACGCCCGGAACGTGGTGATCGACCGGTTGTTGAGGAGGAGCTCGGCCGTCTCGGGCTGCTGTGGCGCCCCCGCCTGGTCAGCCGGGGCGGCCGCCCCCTGCTCCGTCGCTGCCGTGGCCGGCGTCTGGCCCGCCGGGCCACCCGGTGCCTGGGCGGCCACCTTCGGGATAGCCAGGATCACGGCCAGGATGGCCGCGATCATCAATACAGCGGCCGAGCCAGGTCGGACGCCGCGCCTCGAGTCCACGCTCTTTCCAACGGCTGTGCGTTCACCCATCCCTCGCTCCTTGGTCCAGTACCTCGGTTCGACGCGCGAAGCCAAACAGGATTCTATCCCACGCCCCGTCCTCTCGGTGGTAGCATCGCGCCAACTCGCTGCGAAGCAGAGGCAGCCGTCTCAACTGAGAGGGAGGACCCATGGAAGTAGCCACCACCAACCGTACGTACGCCGTCATCTTCGTGGTGCTCGCGGCAGTGGGCGTCGGGTTCATCTGCTTCCGAGTGCTTTCGCCCTTCCTGGCCGCCATAGCGTGGGCGATCGTCATCGCCGTGGCGTTCCAGGCACCGTGGGCATGGCTCGAGCGCAGGATGCCGAAGCACCGCAGCCTCGCTGCCGCGCTGCTCACGCTGGCGATCGCCCTCATCGTCCTCCTGCCCGGCGGCCTCTTCTCCGGCGTGATCGCGAGCCAGGCGATCGACGTGGCGAACAGGGTCTCGGCCAAGCTCGGTTCCATGAACATCCGCTCCTACTCCGACTTCATTGCGCTCCCCCAGGTTGCCGGCCTTCTGGACCGGGTCCAGACCCGGCTCGGAATGTCGCCCGACGAGTTCGAGAAACTTGCGTCCGGCTTTCTGACCAAGGCTTCGAAGGTCATCGCTGCGGTGAGCGGCAAGCTGGTGCTCGGCGCCTTCGATGCCGTCCTCACGTTCGTGATGGTGATCTTTCTGCTGTTCTTCTTCTTCAAGGACGGGAGGGACATGGCGAGGGCGCTCTTCGAGCTCCTTCCGACCGATCAGGCCGGAAGACAGCGCACCAGCGACTCCTTGCAGTCCATGCTCGCGGCCATCTTTCGCGGCTCGCTGCTGTGCGCGCTCGCCCAGGGTCTCACCGGCGGGATCGGCTGGTGGATCGCCGGGCTGCCGTCGCCCGCCCTCGCCGGGGCCGCGATGGCCGTATTCTCGCTGTTGCCTGTCGGCGGCACGGCCATCGTCTGGTTCCCCGGCGCCATCTACCTCTGGGCGGCCGGTCATCACGGCTCCGCCATCTTCCTCCTCGCCTGGGGCGTTGTCGTGGCCTCGTTCCTCGCCGACAACGTCCTGCGGCCCATGCTGATTCGGGGGACCGCGGAGCTCTCGACCCTGGTCGTGTTCCTCGGCGTGTTCGGCGGCCTCGCGGCGTTCGGCCTGCTCGGCATCTTCATTGGCCCGGTCGCGCTAGTCCTCGCGACCACCCTGATCCAGGTGATGCGGCACGAGGCCGGGACCGGCGAACCGGCCGCGGACGTGTGAGTAGGAACGGACGGTGGCCGCTGGGGCCCGCAGGCCGGGCCTGCCAGCCCCGGGCAGGCTCTTCAGTATTGCCGGGCGAGTGGCATACGGGGTATGCTCCCTGACCACAGGAGGTGGGGTCATGCGTCTGAAGACGGCTGTGATGACGTTGGTGGTGGTGATGCTCCTCGCGGTCACGGCGAGTGCCCAGGTCGTGAGGAAGGTCAACGGCGTTCCGATCTCGGCCGGCCAGCTCGGCGTGGCGAAGTACAAGGTGATCTCGGACAGTCCTATGCTCCTCGACAACCCGGCGAAGGCCACCCAGGCGGCCGTCGGCCAGCTCGTCGCGGATGTGCTGCTCTCCGGGGCCGCACGCGAGGCAGGGCTCTCGGTCACCGAGAAGCAGGTCAACCAGAGCCTGGAGACGGTCAAGGCGCAGCTCGGGGGAAAGGCAGAGTACA
>JALHTD010000238.1 GCA_022865555.1 Thermoanaerobaculaceae bacterium
CTGACCGTATCCCCTGAGGGGCATATCGTAAGAGTGTCCCCCTCCGAAATGGTCCCGGAGAGCAGCCTGCCCACCACGGTGGGCGCGTCGTGCCTGTAGACGTCCTGCACCGGCAGGCGTACCACGTCGAAGCCCGCGGAGGCCGGCTCGACATCGCCTAGCGCCTCGATCACTGAAGGCCCCGCGTACCAGGGCATCGCGGGCGAGCGCGTGACCACGTTGTCGCCGTCCCTGGCCACGACCGGGATCGTCGCGGAGGCCGAGATCCCGAGTGCGCCCAACTCGGCGCGGATCGCTTCCTCGAGCGTGCGAAAGGCGGGCTCCGAGCGGTCCGCCAGGTCCATCTTGTTGACGGCGACGATCACGGTGTGGATGCCGAGCATGGACAGCAGCAGCGCGTGACGCCGTGTCTGCACCCGCACCCCCTCATCGGCGGCCAGCACGAGCACCGCGGCATCCGCGCGGGTGGCGCCGGTGATCATGTTGTGGATGAGCTCCTGGTGGCCCGGCACGTCGATGAAAACCAGACGACAGGCCGGCGTCTCCAGGAACGTCTGGGTCGTGTCGATGGTCATCTCCCGCTCGCGCTCCTCCTGGAGCTGGTCGACGACATAGGCCCAGTTGCCAGCGATGGAGGGGTCTACCGCGGAAATTCCCGGGAGGGCAGAGAGCTCGTGGCGGATACGACCGATCAGCGTGGACTTGCCGTGGTCCACGTGGCCAGCCATCGCAATGCGCAGGACCGGCTTCTCGTCCGCCCGCGTGACCAGGCCCATCGTTACATGTACCCCAGCGAGCGCAGCTTCTGCATCGTGAAGGCGGCTTCCTTGTCCTGGGCCCGCCCCGCCCGCTCGGGCTCCCGGGAGGCCTCGAGCTCGGCGATGATCTCGTCCACGGTCGCCGCGTTGGAGGCGATCGGCATGCAGCAAGGCGCACACCCGATGCTGCGGTAGCGCTTGCCGCCCTTCGCGAGGTAGAGCGGGTTCACCGGCACACCCTCGCGCCGGACGTAGCGCCAGATGTCCAGTTCGGTCATGTGCAGCAGGGGGTGGATTCGGTCGTGGGCGGCCTCGTCGACGGAGGCGTAGAGGTCCCAGAGCTCGGGCGGCTGGCTCCCCACGTTCCAGGTGAAGTCCTGGCTGCGCGGCGAGAAGTAGCGCTCCTTGGCCCGTACCCCGTGCTCGTCACGCCGAATTCCCAGCAGCAGCGCCTCGAAGCCCATCTTGGCGATCGCCTGTTTGAGCGCGTCGGTCTTCAGCGCGTTGCAGCACGAGAACTTGTCGGTCTTGTCCGGCCCCATGCCGCCGCCAAGCGCCTCCTCGTTGCGCGCGACGCGCAGGTCGAGATCGAGCTCCTTCGCCAGACGGTCGCGGAACGCGTAGATCTCCGGGAACTTGTAGCTCGTGTCAATGTGGATGACGGGGAAGGGGATCTTTCCGAAGAACGCCTTGCGTACCATCCACAGGAGCGCGGTCGAGTCCTTGCCCATCGACCAGAGCATCGCCAGCCGCGAGTAGCGGTGGTACGCCTCGCGGATGACGTAGACGCTGTCGCTCTCCATGCGTGAGAGATAGTCCACCGGTCCTCCACCGCGGATGATACCGCATCTCCGGCGCGGAATCACGCGCCGGCGCCGGCCGGGGCGAAACCCCAACGGGTACGGACCCGCCTCTCGACGGTGGCGAACAGTAGGCGGTCCAGAACCAGGCCGATGAGGACCGTGACCAGCATGATGCCGATGACCTGCGCGGCGTCGTTGAGCTCCCTCCCAGCGTGCAGCAGGAAGCCGAGCCCGACGCTCGACTTGATGAGCTCCGCCGAGACCACCCCATGCCACCCAAGCGTCCAGCCCAGCTTGATTCCGGTCACGATGCTGGGCAGCGCCGCCGGCAGGACCACACGCGTGCTCATGGCGCGTCGAGTGGTGCCCAGGGTCTGCGCGGCGCGCAGCAGGACCGGTGGGATGTGGGAGATCCCGTCCGCAGTGGCGATCGCCATCGCAGCCGTGGAGCTCATCACGATCACGAAGTAGATGGCCGTGTCGGAGAGCCCGAACACGAGCAGCGAGATCGGCACCCAGGCCGCGGAGGGCAGCGTCTGGAGACCCAGGAACAGCGACCTCAGGCAGGTGTTGACCACCTCGCTGGTGCCCATGGAAAGCCCGAGCAGGAGACCAAGAGCCGCCGATATCGAGAAGCCTAGGGTCATGCGCACCAGAGACGCTTTTGCGCTCGGCCACAGTGAGCCGTCAACGGCGAGCTCGACCAGGCGCCCCCCGACCTGGGCGGGGGAGGGGAAAGCGTAGCTCGGAAGCAGCGCCAGTCCCGAGACGGCCTGCCAGATCAGCAGCACGGCGAAGAGGAATGCCGCCAGCACCAAGGTGTTCCTAAGGGCCTGCTTTGTCTCGCTCATGGGTCGTTCCCCGGTCTTCCGTGATCTCACTGCGCAGCTCGGCCAGGATTTGGCCGGCCAGGGCGCTCACCCGTGCGTCGTAGAAGTCCCGCGGGCGCGGGAGATCCACCGTGAAAACCCGCTTGATGCGGGCCGGGCGGGCGGTCAGCACCAGCACACGGTCGGCCAGGCATGCGGCCTCGCGAGTGTTGTGGGTGACGAACAAGGTGGTCTTGCGGGTGCGGGAGTGGAGCTCCTGGATCTCGGCGTACAGCCGCTCGCGGGTGAGAGCATCGAGAGACCCGAACGGCTCGTCGCAGAGCAGGACGCGCGGCGCCGGCGCCAGTGCCCTTGCGAGGGCGGTGCGCTGTTTCATCCCGCCCGAGAGCTCGTGCACGAACGCCTGCGCGAAGCCCTCGAGGTGCACGAGCTCCAGGTGGTGCTCGGCGATGGCACGCCGCTCGGCGGCCGAGAGGTGGGTGTGCTGCCGAAGCCCGAAAGCAACGTTGTCCAGGACGTTCAACCACGGGAACAGCGCCGGCTCCTGGAAGATCATCACGCGGTCGGGGCCGGGGCCTGCCACCTCCTTCCCGTCCACGCGGATCTCGCCCTGACTCGGTGGCTCGAAGCCCGCGACCAGGTTCAGGAGCGTCGTCTTGCCGCAGCCGGAGGGCCCTGCAAGGACCACGAACTCACCCTCCGCGACCTCGAGGCTCACTGGGCCGAGGGCGTCAACGCGGGCGCGAGGGGTCACGTAGGTCTTGGTGACACCTTCCAGGCTGATCCGGGCCGGCGTCGCGGTCGCTGCCGCGTCGGCCCCCGGTCTGAACGGCTGCGCGCCGGTCATCGCGGCGCGCCCTCACCGGTCTCTGCAGGAGCGGGAAGCCCCTTCTCCCGCAGGACCTCGCGCAGCGGACCCAGCTCCCAGATCCCCGAGAGATCAGGGGCGGCCGGCAGGAACCCGACCCGGTACGCGTCGTCGGCTGCCTTCGCGAGCGCCTTGGGCAGCGGGTCCCAGGAGAACTCCACCCGCTTCAGCGCCGAGCGGACGATCGGCAACGGCATCGCGGCGGAGGTCTCGCGCTTGATCTCCTCGGAGATGAGGCGCGCCGCAGCCTCGGCGTCGGCGTTCAGCCTCTGCGTCGCCTCAACGTGCGCCGCCAGCAGCCTTTTCACTACCTCGGGCTGCTCGCGCAGGAACGCCCTGCGCACCACCAGCACCGCCGTCACGTAGCGCCCGCCCGGCCACAGGTCCTTCTCGTCCAGGTACACTCGGCCGCCCCCCTCCTGCTCGAGGCGCGAGACCCAGGGTTCCACGGTCCAGGCGGCGTGGATCTCGCGCTTCGCGAACATCAGGAGCTGATCGGGGTTGGCGAGCGGGATGATCGTCAGGTCGCCCCCCTTGTCCCGCGAGACCAGCCCACGCTCTGCGAACCACAGCCGAGCGGCGACATCCTGGGTGTTGCCGAGCTGGGGGGTTGCGACCACCTTGCCGTGGAAGTCGGCATCCGACGCGATGTGGACGTCGCCCCGCACCACCAGCGCGGCACCGCCGGCCGCGGCGCCGGCCACGATCGCAAAGCTCTCGCCCCGCGATCTGATGTGCCCGTTGATCGCCGGGTTGGGCCCCACGTAGACCGCGTCCACCGCCGACGCGAACAGCGCCTCGACCGCGGAGGGGCCCGCGTTGAAGAGCGTCCACTTTACGGGGACCCCCACGGTCTTCTCGAATTCGCCGGTGGCACGCCCGATCAGTGCCTGGGCGTGGGTGACGTTGGGGAAGTGGCCGAGGCGCAGCGCCACGCCCTGGCTGGGCGCCCGCCGGCCTCCCTCACAAGCGGCCAGCATCACCACAGCCAGCAATGCACGGTTCGCCTTGAGTGACCTAGTCGCCACGAGAGAGCGCCTCCAGTGCTTGTCGGATCTCTGGCTGGTTGGGGTTGAGCTCCAGGGAGCGCTGAAGCGCCCACTTCGCGGTCGCGGTGTCCCCGGCACACGCCGCCGAGAGCCCCAGAAAAGCGTGCACGCTGGCGTCCGAGGAGAACCTCTCGGCTGCCTCACGCCCCTCCACGACCGCTTCGGCGCACTGCCCGAGGCGCACGAGGACCGCAAGCCGGTGCACCACCAGGCGCGTCTCGCCCGGGAAGCGACGCCTGGCCTCAGCGAGCAAGGCTGCGGCCCGCCCGGGATTGCCGTGGGCTTCGTAGTCGCCGGCCGCCCTGTCCACCGCCCCCACGGAGTCGCGCAGCTTCAGGTCCACGGCTTGCCACAGTGAAGTGTCCGCATCGTCATACCTGCCCGTCTCGAAGTAGAGCCGGCGAAGGTTGTAGTGAGGGGATGCGTAGTTCGGGTTGCGCTCGATCGCACCGCGGAACGCCTTCTCGGCCTCCGCGTAGCGCTTGGCCTCCAGGTGAACGAGTCCGAGGTTGTTGAGCTCCCCCTCGGTGGCCTGCTCGCCCTGCCCGGTTCCCTCGCCAGTCTCCATGTAACCGAGCGCCTTGAGCTGCTTGATGTACTCGGGGGAGGGGCTGGCAGCAGGCACCGCCGGCCGGTAGCTCTCCGGCGGCACAACCGCGCGCCAGTCCACGGGCTGGAGGGCGGGGACCGGACAGCCCGGCAGCGGCCTACCGCGCCTCCCGGTTCCGGGCGGCAGGCTCAGGAGCGCGGCCACGGTGGGCGCCACGTCGTAGACCGAGGGCGGCTCGGTGGCCCTCCCCAACCGTGCCACCCCCTTACCCGCGAGCACGAAGATTCCTCTGGGACGGTGCCAGAGCGCGGCGGTGGCGGCCGCGGTGCCGGAGAACTCCCGCGGGCGGTCGGCGCCCCACTTGAAGCCGTGGTCGGAGACGATCAGCACCGCACACTCGCGCTCGGGGCAGGTCGCGAGCAGTCGGCCGAGCCAGCGGTCAACGACCGAGAAGTAGCGCTCGACCCCGATCTGTGCGGCCTGCGAAAACGCGGGGTCGGCGTCCGCCAGCGGCGGCGGCAGGTAGGGGGCGAGGAGGTGCCCGATAACGTCGGTCCCGATCGCGTAGACCATCGTGAGGTCCGCGGAGGGCTTTGCCGCCTCGGCGGCCTGGAGCGCCGAACCGAAGTAGGTGCGGGTGCCAACCATGATCCGGCGGAAGCCATCGATGGGGTCCTGCATGCCGCGATGCTCGGCGACCGCCTTGCGGTATGCGTCGCGACCTACCGGCAACAACGCGCGCACGACCTTCTCATCGGTCTCCTCGTCGGCGCGTTCGGCCAGCGCCCGGAACTCGGGCTCGCGGTCCGGCGGGAAGACGACGGTGCCTGGCGGCCCTTCGGCCACGGCGTCCGAGAGCAGGAAGAACAGTCGGTCGGAGATCAGCACGCCGTTCACCGGCTCTGCGGGCCAGCTTGCCCACCACCCTGAGACGTCCACCGAGAGCCCGGCCGCAGAGGCGATGTTCCAGAGCGCGGGCACCCGACGCTGCCGCCCGGTGATAGGCACCTTGGCACCGCTGCCGGGATCCACCTCCACGAAATCAAGGATCCCGTGCTCGTCGGGTCCCGCGCCGGTAGCCATTGTGGTCCAGATGAGGGGGGAGAGCAGCGGGGTGATCGAGGCCAGCTCGCCCCAACTCCCCTCCGCCATGAGTCGCGCCAGGCTTGGCATCATCCCTTTGCGCACGAGGGGCTCGAGTATCTCCCAGTCGGCGCCGTCCCATCCGATCAGCAGCACCCGACGAGGAGGTTTGCCCGCCAGCTCCTGCAGGGCGGAGAGCCTCACCGCTGCAAGCTCGGCAGGTTCGGGGTTGAGCTGTGCCGAGACCGTCTCGAGAGGAACGTTGAGCTGGGCAGCCACCGCACGGGCGAGCGCTGTTTCCGGGTCCTTGCGGCAGTTGGCGAGACCGAGCCCCGCGAGGCAGCGCAGGGAGAGGGTCTCGATCTGCCCACGCACCACGCCCGCGATGGCGGTGGCCAGAGCTCCACTGGGCTCCTCGCCCGGTGCCAGCTTGTGCCTGCCGGCCTGGAAGCCGATGCTCACCGCAACCGTGACGCGGGCGCCCTCGCGTGAGACGGAAGGTACCTCAGCCACCACGGTTGGGGACACCACCGGCTGCCACCGCCAGGCCGGCCCATACGTAGCACCGGCGCCAGCGACCAGCAGCTCACCGGTGTGCGGGTTCCATGCGACCTCGCCAGGGGTCACTCGCCGGATGCCCCAGACGCCGGCCGCCGCCGCGACCGCAAGGACCGCGAGAGCCAGGACC
>JALHTD010000020.1 GCA_022865555.1 Thermoanaerobaculaceae bacterium
AGCGCGGCAGGTGGAAGTTCGTGAGCAGCGCCCCCGTTCCGCGAAAGCGGTAGCCGGGCAGGATGAACAGGTCGGCCCGGCCGAGCCCCGGCAGCACGCGCCCGCACCCCACCTGGAGGGCATGCTCCAGCGCCCGGCACGATGTCGTCCCGACGCACACGACGCGGCGGCCGGCCGCGAGCGCCCGGTTCAGCGCCGCCGCGGCCTCGGGCGAGATCTCGTAGTCCTCGGGCTCAAGGGCGTGCTCGAGCGGATCCTCCGCCTGCACCGGCCGAAACGTCCCCGGCCCCACGTGCAGCGTCAGGCGGGCGACCTCGACCGCGCGCTCCCCCACCGCCGCCAGAAGCTCGGGGGTGAAGTGGAGGCCCGCGGTTGGGGCCGCGACGGCGCGGCCGGTGCGCGCGTACACGGTCTGGTATCGCAGGCGATCGGCCTCGCTGGGACCGTGCTCGCGCCGGATGTACGGCGGCAGCGGCACCTCGCCCACCGCGGCCAGTGAGGCTTCGTCCAGCGGGGGATCGAACTCCACGCGCCACGTGCCTTCCGCCATGCGCTCCCGCGGAACGGCGGTTCCACGGGCAAGCGCCAGCGGAACGCCGGCTCGCAGCCGCTTGGCTGGGCGCGCCATCGCCTCCCATGCCGAGCCCCCCAGCGGGCGAACGAGCAGCAGCTCCGCTTCGCCGCCCCCCGGCCGGTGCGCGCGCAGACGCGCCGGGATCACCCGCACCTCGTTGAGCAGCAGCAGGTCGCCGGGGTCCAGCAGCGAGGGCAGCGCGGAGATCCGCGTGAGGCTCACGTCTCCGCTCGCCCGGTCCAGCACCAGCAGGCGCGAGGCGCCGCGCGGCCGCGCCGCCTGGGCGATCAGACCCTCGGGGAGCGGGTACTCGAAATCCGCCGTCCGCACGACCACATCCTACCGACCCCCACCCGAAGCGTGAAGGGGTAGATGCGTGACGCCAGAACACTGCGGATACGCCGAGAACAAGCCTTTAGGCCCGGGCGGGCGGCCGCTACTTCGCTCTCTCGATGAAGCGGCCGTCGCGGGTGTCCACCTTCACCCGCTCGCCGGCGGAGAGGTACGGCGGAACCAGGAT
This sequence comes from Thermoanaerobaculaceae bacterium, assembly GCA_022865555.1. Lineage (GTDB taxonomy): Bacteria > Acidobacteriota > Thermoanaerobaculia > Thermoanaerobaculales > Thermoanaerobaculaceae > RBG-13-68-16. The sequence goes on from JALHTD010000020.1 coordinate 1,095, forward strand.
CTCGATCCCGGTCTCCAGCCGCGCGGGCTTGAGCTGCGCCTGCGCGGTCGCACCCTTGAGGGCCGGCGCGGTGTCCACCACGAGCAGCTCCACCGTCACGGGCAGCTCGACGGTGAGCACCTGCCCGTTGTAGAGGAGGGAGCGCAGCTCGAGCCCATCTGTCAGGTACCCGGCCGCTTCGCCGAGCACCTTTGAGGAGAGCGCGAACTGCTCGAAGCTGGACAGATCCATGAATACGAACTCCTCGACCTGGCGGTAGAGGAACTGGACGGGCCGTTTCTCACAGTCGGCGGTCGCGACCGTCTCGTTGCCTCGCAGCGTCTTCGCGAGCGTCTGGCCGGTGCGCAGGTTGCGCGCCTTGATCTTGACCAGCAGGCTCGCCCCGCGCGCGCTGGGAGTCTGGACGGTGACCTCGGTGACCTCCCACGGCGCGCCGTCCAGGTCGAGGATCTCGCCGCGCTTGATCTCGGTGGCGCCAATCATGCCTTCCTTCTCCGGCCCGCGCCGCGTCCGCCGCCCTTACCCGCGAGCCTGGCGAGCTCGCCGTGCCGGACGCAGCCGACCAGGTGATCGTTCACGAGGCCGCACGCCTGCATGTGCGAGTAGACGATCGTGGGTCCGACGAACCGGAAGCCCCGCCTGACGAGCTCCTTCGAGAGCGCCTCCGACTCGCGCGTCCGGGCCGGGATCTGCTTGAGCGACCTCCAGGCGTTCACAAGTGTCTTGCCGCCCAGGAACGACCAGATGAAAGCGTCGAAGGAGCCGAACTCCTCCCGGACCCTGAGAAAGGCCCGGGCGTTGCCGACCGTCGAGGTGACCTTGGCGCGGTTGCGAATGATGCTGGGGTCGGCGAGGAGCTTCTCGATCCGCGCCGGCGAAAAGCGCGCCACCTTCTCCGGGTCGAATTCGGCGAACGCGCGCCGGTAACCCTCACGCCGCTGCAGGACCGTCCGCCACGACAGCCCCGCCTGCGCCCCTTCCAGGATCAGGAACTCGAAGTGCCGGTGATCGTCGTGGACGGGGACGCCCCACTCGGCGTCGTGGTACGCCTCCATCAGGGGGTCGGGGGCTCCAAGCCAGCAACGTCTCCGTGCCTCGTGCATGCCGAAACGATACCAGACGCGGCTTGGCCTTTCGCCGGGCGCTTGACACTTCCCAGGCGCTCCCGGATGATTTTAGACCCTCGCCACGTTACGCACTGGCGAAGGCTCGGTGCACACGACCCGCGCGAAGGGGGCACGGCATGGACCAGCTTGTTGACCTGATCAGCCGCTACGGGCTGCTCTTCGTGTTCGTCAACGTCCTGCTGGAGCAGGCCGGGCTGCCGATCCCAGCCCTCCCGACCCTCGTGCTCGCCGGCGCACTGGCGGCGGACGGGAAGCTGTCGGCACCCCTGATTCTCGTCGTCGCCGTCGCGGCCTCGTTCATCGCGGACTACCCCTGGTACCTCGCCGGCCGGCGGCTCGGGTACAGGGCGCTGCGGACCGTGTGCCGGGTGTCGGTCTCGCCCGAGTCGTGCGTGCGCCAAACCGAAGGGGTCTTCGAGCGCTACGGGCTGCTCTCGCTGGTCGTCGCCAAGTTCATCCCCGGGTACTCCACGGTGGCCCCGGCGCTAGCCGGGATCCTGGGTACGCCGCCGCTTTCGTTCATCCTCTACAACGCGGCCGGGGCAGCGGTATGGGCGGGGTCCGCAATCGCGGCCGGCGTCATCTTTCACCGCGTGGTGGACCGCGTGGTTGTCGCTCTCGACGGTCTCGGCGCCTGGGGCCTGGCCCTCCTGGCGCTCGGGCTTGTCCTGTACCTGTTGGTACGCTGGGCCCGCCTGGTCCAGTTCCAGCGGGTTCTGAGGATCGCGCGCATTTCTGTGGAGGAGCTCAGGCGCCTGCTGGAAGAAGGACACAACCCGCTCATCCTCGACGTGCGGACCAGCCTCTCCTACCGCTACGACCCGCGCACCATCCCGGGCGCAATCCGCTTCCACCTCGACGATCTCGACGAGAAGCTCGCGGGTATCCCGAGGGAACAGGAGATCATCCTCTACTGCACGTGACCCAACGAGGCGACGGCGGCCCGGGTGGCTGCCAAGCTCAAGGAGAGAGGGTTCCAGCGCATCCGCCCGCTGGCCGGAGGCTTCCAGGCGTGGGTCTCGGCCGGCTTCGAAGTGCAGGACGGGTCTCTGGTCCCCGGGCGCCCCGCGACGGCGTAGAATCGCCGCTGCGGGAGCCACTCCCCGGAGCGGTCACGACTTGGAGGAACGCGGTGCGAAGGACAACCCCCCAGGAACTGCTTGTGAAACCATTCACTATCCTCGACCAGCAGTGGGCACTGCTGGTGGCGGGCAGCGAGCACCCCAACCCGATGACCGTCTCGTGGGGAGGGCTCGGGACGCTCTGGGACCGTCCGGTCGCGACGGTCTACGTGCGCCCGACCCGCTTCACCTTCTCTCTGCTCGGCGCGGAGCCGTTCTTCACGCTCAACTTTCTGCCCGCGCCGTACCGCGCGGCGCTCGACCTCTGCGGCTCGACCTCCGGGCGCGACACCGACAAGTGGCGGGAGGCCAACCTGAGGCGGGTGCCGGGCGAGACGGTCCCCGTGCCGCGTGTGGCCGAGGCGGAGCTGGCGCTGGAGTGCCGGGTGCTGGCCACGCTGGACATCGATCCGACGCGCTTCCTCGAGCCTGCGATCCAGGAGCTTTACCCGAAGAAGGACTACCACCGGGTGTTCCTGGGCGAGGTGCTGATGGCGTTCGCCGCCGAGAGGTACCTGCCGCAGAGCGACTAGCGGGCGCCCGGGCTCACGCCCCGCGTGCCCGCCTCCTCCGGCTCACGACGGCGCAGACCGCGGCGCCGACCAGGCCGCCAACTCGGTGAAGGCGACGCGCTAGTACGCGTCGCTCAGCACGTGCGGGTTGCCGATGTGCACCCTGGACAGCCCCGCCTCTTCCGCCGCCGCCTTGCACGCCAGGGCATGCCCGCGCGAAGTGGGGGGAAGGTCCGCCATCGCGAACGCCGGGTGGAACGCCAGCAGGCTGTATGGGATCGCGGCGTCGAGCGACGCGATGAAGCGAGCGATCGCGCGCACCTCCTCCTCGTCCACGTACCCCGGCACGAGCAGCGTGCTGGCCACCAGCAACGGTGGCTCCGAGCGGGCCTCCGCGAGGCGCGCCACCCTCGCGAAGTTCTCCAGGGTGCGCCGGTTGCTCGCCCCGGTCAGGGCGAGGTGCAGCCCCTCGTCGGAGGCCTTCAGGTCGAACTTCACGCACCCTCCCGAGATCAGTGAGAGCCTCGCCATCTCGTACAGGAGGACAGGGTCCATGGCGCCGTTGGTCTCCCAGCAGATGCGCAGGATCTCCCAATCCCTGGTCGCGAGCGCCCTGCGCGCGGCGCGCAGCGCGTGGGGGAGCTGCGGCGTCGGGTCGCCACCGAAGAAGCAGACGCACGAGGTGCGCTCGTCCACGTGGTCGGCGAGCTCCTCCGCGCTCGTTCGGCCGGCGTTCGGGTCGGCGTTGCGGAAGTGCCAGTTCTGGCAGAACAGGCAGTCGAAGGTGCAGCTCTCGTAGAACACCGCCAGGTTCCGGTACCCGGTTTCGGGGCCGTCCCGGTGGGCGAAGCGCGGGAACCCCGCGCCCGATCCGCCGGGGCACACCCAGTCCGCGACGCAGTTGGTTGGCAGCGGGTCGTGGTACCAGGTGAGAGCCCCGCGCGCCGCACCGCGCAAGCCTCCCGCGACGTTCTCCCTGCTGCCGCAGTACCCGCGCTCCCCGGGGGGGATCCGGCACGCGTTGGCGCAGCCGCGGCAGGCGACCCCGGCGGCGGCGTCCGGGGGCCGCACGGGGAGGTCGAACGCATCCCGGGCCTGGTAGTGGAAAGCCGAGAGGTGGTCACGCACCGAGGGGAAGCGCTCCCGTGCGCACCGTCCGCACACCCCCAGGGCCGCCGCGATCAGCGGCGAGTCGTCGCTACAGGCGATGCACTGCCCCATGACGTCACCCCGGGTTGCCCGCCCGCGCCGCGCCGAACCTCCCGGGGACCGCTGCGCCGCAACCCGGGCAGCGGCCGCCGGAGAGCCTGAACTCCACGATCGCGGGGCCGACCCTGCGGATCAGCAGCTCCCCGCACGCCGCGCAGTGGGTGTTCTCGGCGCCGTGGCCGGAGACGTTGCCCAGGTACACGTAGGAGAGCCCGGCGGCGAGGCCGATCTCGCGGGCCCGCTCGAGCGTCGAGACCGGTGTCGCCTCCAGGTGCGCCAGGCGCAGGTGCGGCACGAAACGCGTCACGTGCCAGGGGGTCTGCGGGCCAAGCTCATCGTGGATCCAGGAGGCGATCCCGGAGAGCTGCTCCTCGTCGTCGTTGAAGCCCGGCGTCACGTTGGTCACCACCTCCACCCAGGCGCCCCAGCGGTGCGCGGCCCGGCTGGTCGCCGAGAGGATCCCGGAGAAGTCCGTCAGGTGCGCGAGCCTGCGGTAGAGCTTCGGCGTGAACCCCTTGAGGTCCACGCGGAAGGAGTCGAGCCACGGCCCGACGAGGTCGAGCGCCTCGGGAGTGATCGAGCCGTTGGTCACCAGGTTGGTGAGCAGCCCGACCTCACGAGCCGCCCGTGCGCCTTCCAGGACGTACTCGAGCCACAGCGTCGGCTCGTTGTAGGTCCAGGAGATGCCGAGGCAGCGCTGCTCACACGCCAGGGTCACCACCTGCCGGGGTGCGAGGAACCCGGTCTCCTGGAGCTTCACGGTCCCGGGGGCGCCGCGGCTCCCCGAGCCGAGGGCGTGGGCGATGTCCCAGTTCTGGCAGCCGGGGCAACGGAAGTTGCACCCCAGGGAGCCGAGCGAGAGCCAACGGCTGCCGGGGTAGAAGTGGAAGAGCGGTTTCTTCTCGATGGGGGAGACGGCGAGGGACGCCACCTGGCCGTAGATCAGGGAGAACACCCTGCCCTTGCGGTTGACCCGCGTCCCGCACCAACCCCTCTTCCCGTCGGCGATCTCGCAGCGCCGCAGGCAGACGCCGCAGCGCGCCCGCCCTCCCGGGAGGGACTCCCAGAGCAGGGCGGGGTGCCCGGCCGGCACAGCGAGACGCTCGGCCGTCGCCATGGTGGTGGTCTCCCTGCAACAAATCTAGGTTCTGACCCGGCGCCGAGCAAGCGTTTTGGCCGCCTGACCTTCCCGGATCCGGCGAGGTCAACGCTCCAGGTCGTAGTAATACGCGTCGGCGGCCCTCTGATCCTTGCCGCGCAGGATCGTCCGGATCAGGCCGGGCCGCAGCACCAGGTGCCAGTCGCCCAGCGCGTCGAACTTCCTCGCCGAGGTTCGGATGGAGGCTCTCCACAGGGTCTTGAACGACTTGCCGCACCTCTTGCCGTAGGCCTTCAGGCGCACGGCGAAGTCGAGGTCCTCCCCGCTCACCATGCTCTCGTCGAAGCCGCCGATGGCCTCGAAGTCCTTCCGGTAAGACCAGAACAGCCCGCCCGAGACCCGGTACCGGATGAGGGCGTAGGGAGCCAGCATCAGCCAGGTCAGCGCGATGCCCAGTGAGAGGCGCTCCGGGATGATCGGCACGCCGCCCCCGATGGCGTCCCCTCCGGCGAGCGCGCGGTCGATCTCGGACAGCATGTTGGCCGACATCGTGCTGTCGGCATCGATGGTCACGAGGATCTCACCAAAGGCGGCCCGCGCGGCCGCGTTGCGGATCCTCGCGAGGTTCCTGGCGTCCTCGCGAACGATCACCGCGCCGTGGGTGCGGGCGATCTCCTCGGTGCGGTCGTTGCACCGGTTGAGGGCGACGATCGTTTCCACCTGGCCCTGGTACGGCCGAGCCGCGGTTTCGATCGCGGAGAGGCAGGCCCCGAGGTAGGCCTCCTCGTTGTGCGCCGGCACCAGCACCGAGAACTTCACCAAACGGGCTCCTGCGTGCAAGCCTAGCACCGGGTAGGCCGGCGCGCGGACGCTACGCGGAGAGCCCGAGGAGCTGCTCGAGCTTGGCCTTCGAGGCTTTTTCCACCTCGGCGTGCAGGGAGTTGCCGTGAGAGTCCATGGTCACAACCACGGGGAAGTTCTCGACCCGGATGACCCAGAGCGCCTCGGGGACCCCGAACTCCTTGAGCTGGAAGACCTGCTCGACGTCCTTCACCGCTTCCGCCAGGACCTGCGCCGTGCCGCCGACGGCGTGGAGGTAGACGGCCCCGTACTTCTTGAGTCCCTCGATCGTCTTGGGGCCCATCCCGCCCTTGCCGATCACGCCGCGCAGCCCGTACTTGCCTATCACGTCGGCCTGGAAGGGCTCCTCGCGCGCCGAGGTCGTCGGCCCAGCGGCCACGAACGAGTAGTGGCCGTCCTCGTGCTTCTTGACCACCGGTCCGCAGAGGTAGATCACCGAGTTCTCGAGGAACGGCGCGACCTCCTTCTGGAACTCGTGGACCAGCCAGTGGTGGGCGGAGTCGCGGCCCGTGATCACGCGCCCGGAGAGTTCCAGGAAGTCCCCGACCTTGAGGTTGCGGATCGTGCCTTCGTCACATGGCAGCTGTAGCTTCGCCATTCTTCACCTCCCGAGACGCTGGGCTGACAGCTTACAGCTCACAGCTGACAGCACCCCCACCCACCTCAACAGCTGTGAGTTGGAGCACCGCTGATACAATCTCAGAGCGAGGAAGGTCACCCATATCAAATTTAAGTACAGCGACAGAAGTGCTGGAAGCATCATCCATTGA
>JALHTD010000239.1 GCA_022865555.1 Thermoanaerobaculaceae bacterium
AACCCGGCGATCGCCAGGCTCTACAAAGAGTTTCTGACCGACGGGCCATGCGGCCACACCGCGCATCACCTGCTCCACACGCACTACACTCCGCGCGGCAAGTACATAGCGTAGGTTGGGGGTCACGCTCTCCCAAGGGGTCGAGCCGATGCGCTGGCTCGACCCCTTGCCAAGCCGTCTGGAACGCCCTAGAATCCCTTTGAGGATTGTGCGTTCTTTCACAAGCCGGGGCGGATCGCTGGATCCTGGGGGGCTTTCTCGCGCCCCTCACGGCTTTTGCCGAGGCGTCGGCCGCGTTTGACGCCCGCAGCCCCGACAGGTACCTGCTGCGGCACGGGGTGCCCAGGACATGCGGCCTGGCGCGATCGCAGGCCGCGGAGAAGTACCGTGAGCAGCCACCCCAAGGTGGTCGAGAGCGCGCCGGTCGGCGAGATGACAGTGGCGTGGCAGCTGCTGGCGGCCGCCTGCGCGGTCGGCGCTCTTCTCACTGGCGACTTCAGCTGGGCCTCGCTGTGCATCGCGGCGCCGTTCCTGCTCACGGGCGGCCTGCTGGCGCTGGCGGCGCTTTGGGCGCTAGGCTGGGAACAGAAGCTGGTTACGCGGGGGCCCTACCGGTGGATCCGACAGCCCTACTTCCTGGGCATCCTGCTGATGCTGGCAGGGGCCATCATCATGATGCGCTCGCTGCCGGCGCTGATCCTGTTCTACCCGGCGGTTTGGATCACGCTCGTGCGTGCCCGGCGCGAGGAGCACAACCTCGCGCAGTGCTTCGGCGACGCCTACCTGGTGTACCGGGCGCGGGTGCCGTTCATCTTTCCCCTGCGTCCCCCCCTACGAGGTGCGCGCGAGCGCTGAGTTGGCCAGAAACCTGAGGAAGGCGTGGCCCGCGCCCCCTAGCCTTTCCTCCAGGCCGCGGTGAGAACCTCCTGCACGCTCTTCAGAAGCCGGGCGGGATCAATGGGTTTGTCGAGGAACGCCTGGACCGGCACTCGCTCCCCCGCCTTAAACGTGCCGGCCGCGCTCTCCGGGTAGAAGAGCAGGCCGGTCCTCTCCTGGATGGCCGTTAGCATGATGATGGGCACGTTCTGAAAGTACGGCTCCCCACGCTGGCGTAGTTTCCAGATGTAGCCAAACCCCTCCGTGGAATCTGGCATCATGACGTCGAGCAGTATCAGGTCCGGCCTGTCGGCATCCGCCTTCGTCAGCCCCGATTCGGCGTCGTGTGCCACGACGACCGTGTAGCCGTTGTTTTCGAGGACCAGACGGAGGGCCTTGACGAGATCGACGTCGTCATCGACGAGGAGGATCTTCTCTCTCTTGGCCATGGTCGCACCCCACCTTCGCGGGCGCCGAGATCGAATAACCTCGCACTCAACCGCCAGACACGGAAGCCGCAGGCTCGGTTGTTACGCAACCTCGATCCTGGTGCACAAGCATTCGCCTCGGCAACACCGGCCGCGCCCTCTCGGCCCTGCGCCTAATGTAAAAGAATGTTATCACAATCACCCGCGCCGGCTGCCATCGGCGAGGCCATCAGGCCTTGGCGGTCCTCGGATCCGCCGGTTTCGAGGCCGAATACTGCGCTGGTCACCCCGGGGAAGACCCTATGGAGCACGTCTCAACGGGGGGCAGTACGAGGAGAACGAAGCACCTCACGGGAGGATCATCCGAGCGCAAGTACCCTGTTGACACTTTCACAAGCGGGGTTCATATTCACAGTAGCTACGCTTCGTAGCAGCTCCGCGACCTGGAGGGGTACACGAGCGCGAGGAGGCACGAGAGGCGGTGGAGAGCCGGCGGGCGCGCAAGCCGCTCGAGGCTCATGTTCGGCTGCGGTGGGGCGACCGGTGCCGCGCTCGTCTCAACGGTCCCTACCGCGCGTAGCGGCCTCGAGGAGGGACTGCCATGGTGGAGACTCCCGGAAGTTGCTCAGGAAGTGGCAACGAACATGAGAACGGCGCCCGCATCGGGGTGTTCATCTGTCACTGCGGCGGGAACATCTCGGACGTTGTCGATGTCAAGAGGGTGGCCGACGAGATCGGCAAGCTCCGGGGCGTGGTGCTCTCAACGACCCAGATGTTCCTGTGCTCCGACCCTGGTCAGGGGCTGATCGAGCAGAAGATCAAGGAGTTGGGGCTGAACCGCGTGATTGTTGCCGCGTGTTCGCCAACCCTCCACCAGCTCACGTTCAGGCGCACGGTTGCCCGCGCGGGCCTCAACCAGTTCCTGTTCGAGCACGTCAACGTGCGGGAGCAGGTGTCGTGGGTCACCGAGGACGCAGAGGCGGCTACCCAGAAGGCGACGCGCCTCATCCGGGCGGCTGTCGACCGAGTGAAGCACCTTATTCCACTCGACAAGCGCCGCATATCTATCCATCCCGCAGCCCTCGTAATCGGTGGTGGAATCGCCGGCCTCGTGGCGGCGCGCGACCTCGCCCAGCGAGGGATGAAGGTCACGCTCGTCGAGAAGCAGCCTTTCCTCGGGGGGCGCGTGGCCCAGCTCCACACGCTCTTCCCCACCGGTGAAGATGCCCGAGACGCGCTCAAAAGGGTGATCGAGGAGGTCGTCAGTCATGAACTTGTGAATGTGATCACAAATGCTCAGATCCTCGACTCCGAGGGCGTCGTGGGGGACTTCCGGACCCGCATTCGCATCGAGCCTCGTGGTGCCAACTCGCAACTGAGGCAGCGCGCCAGTGCGGTCGCGGCATGTCCGGAGCAAACCATCAACGAGTTTGACTACGGTCTCTCCCAGCGCAAGGCCATCTACATGGCGTACCCCGGTTGTTACCCACCGATTCCGGCGATCGACTGGAATGTCTGCACGAAGTGCGGCAAGTGCCTGTGGGCGGTGGGAGGCAGAGGCATCAATCTGGCTGAGCAACCGCGCGAAATGGTTCTCCACAGCGGCATCATCGTGCTGGCGACAGGCTTCGACCCGTACGAGCCGCTCTACGGTGAGTACGGCTACGGCATCTTCCCCAGGGTGATAACGCTGCAGCAACTGATCCGTCTGCTCGATCCTCTGGGCCCAACCGGGGGCAGGCTCCCCCGCAACGACGGCGAGCCGACCCGCATCGCCTTCATCCACTGCGTCGGTGCACGGCAAATCGAGGGAGTCAACCAACGCCAACCCGATGGAAAGGTCAAGGACTACTGCGCCCGCACCTGCTGCACGGGTGCCTTGCACGCAGCACTGGAGATCAGGCGCCGGCACCCGGAGGTGATGATCACCGATTTCTACCAGGACATTCGCACCTACGGTCGAGGTCACGAAACGTACTACGAGCAGGCGTCCGAGGCCGGGATCCTCTTTGTCCGATACGATCCGCGCCACCCGCCCAGAGTGGAGGGCAATCCCAAGGGCGACTCACCACTCCTCGTGAGAACCAGCGACCTCCTGACTGGAGGCCTGGACGTGGAGATGCCGGCTGATCTCGTGGTCCTCGCCACCGGGGTGGTGCCGCATGACATCAGTGAACTGGTCGGCATGTACCACTGCGCCGTTGGTTCCGACAGTTTCCTCCTCGAGGTCCACCCCAAGCTGCGACCCGTCGAGCTAGCGGTGGCGGGTGTTTTTCTCGCCGGCTCCTGCCAGGGTCCGATGGACGTCACAGAGGCCTGCGCCGCGGCTTCCGCCGCTGCCTCGAAATCCGCGGCACTCATCGCCCAGGCCCAAGTGGAAATGGATCCCTTCATCGCCAAGGTCGACGAAGAGCTGTGCACCGGCTGTCAGACGTGCCTGACGGTCTGCCCGTACGATGCGATCACACGTGACGAGACGCGCGGGATTGCGGTGGTCAGCGAGGCGCGATGCACAGGGTGCGGCACCTGCGCTGCCACCTGCCCGAGCAACGCGATCCAGCAGTTCGGCTTCAACGACGCGCAGGTCCTTGCCGAAGTGAAGGCGCTGCTACAAGGGGCTGCCCTCGGGTAGTCCGCCCGGGCTGCAAAGGAGCTCGACATGGCAGAAGCACACATCGTGCAGCAGGGAGCAACGCCGGCGGCCGCAGGGTGGGAGCCTCGCATCATTGCCTTCCTCTGTTACTGGTGCTCTTACACAGGTGCCGACGCCGCCGGTACGGCACGCCTCAAGTATCCCCCGAACGTGGACATCATCCGTGTGATGTGCTCTGGCCGCATCGATCCCGAGCTCATCACCACCGCGTTTGCTCACGGCGCCGACGGCGTCATGGTGTGCGGCTGCCACATCGGCGATTGCCACTACATCTCCGGCAACCACAAGACCATGGCGCGGATGCCGCTGCTCAAGCGCACCCTGGTCGATCTCGGGATCGAGCCAGACCGGTTTGTCCACGAGTGGGTGAGCGCGGCGGAGGGCGAGAAGTTCGCCCGCCTGGTGAGAGAGGTCACCGAAAGGGTGCGCCGTCTCGGTCCGCTTGGCTGGCCGCAGCGGATGCGTGAGCGCGGTGTCGGTTGCGGCATGAGCCTCGAGCCGTGGGGAGCCTGACCATGAGTGAGAAAACCGACAAGGCAGGAGGAAACGGCAAGCTCAAGATCGGCATGTACTGGGCCGCGAGCTGTGGCGGGTGCGACATCTCTCTGCTTGAGATCGGTCCTCACATCCTCGAGCTCATCGAGGTTGCCGACGTTGTCCTGTGGCCCTGTGCGGCCGACTTCAAGTACCAGGACGTCGTTAACTACCCCGATCAGTTCATCGATGTCTGTTTCTTCAACGGTGGGGTGCGCAACTCGGAGCAGGAAGAAATCGCCCGGCTCCTACGGCGCAAGAGCAAGACCCTGATCGCCTACGGTGCGTGCGCCACCGACGGCGGCATCCCGGCCCTCGCCAACACCAAGACCGTTGAGGGCATCTTCGCCGCCTCCTATCATGACTGCCCCTCCCTCGACAACCCGGCTCACGTCGAGCCCCAACCGATCACCCAAAGCGAGTATGGGGAGCTTGAGATCCCGCGGTTCTACCCCCAGGTACTCAGGCTCTCGGATGTGGTGGAGGTCGACTACCAGATCCCCGGTTGTCCGCCCCAGGCCGAGCGGGTGTGGGAGGCGATCCTGGCGTTGGTGGGTGGCCAGTTGCCGGCCCGCAACAGCGCGGTCAAGGTCGCCTGCTTCGACAAGTCGGTGTGCGACGAGTGCCCTCGTGAGAAGCGCAAGGTGAAGATCAAGGAGTTCAAGCGCCCCCACGAAGCGATGGCGGAAGCGGAGTGGTGTCTGTTGGAGCAGGGCTTCATCTGCATGGGCCCGGCGACCCGGAGCGGCTGCGGCGCGCTGTGCGTGAAGGCCAACCTGCCGTGCCGAGGCTGCTACGGACCCTCGGGTGAGGCGCAGGACCAGGGCGCGGCAATGATTGGCGCGCTCGGCTCGATTCTCGATGCCAGCACCGAGGAACGCGCGCGGGAGATGATCGACCACATCGTCGATCCGGTCGGCACGTTCTACCGCTTCACCATGGCATCGAGCGATCTCAAGGGACGCAGGTAGCGGCGCAGCGGGGTGAGCGTATGACGAGTCCGCACGTGAAAACCAACGAAGGCTACAGGCGGATCAGCATTGATCCGGTCACTCGTCTCGAGGGACACGGCAAGATCGACATCTTTCTCGACAAGGACGGAGAGGTGGCCGACTGCTACTTCCAGGTCCCCGAGCTGCGCGGCTTCGAGAAGTTCTGCGAGGGTCGGCCGGTCGAGGAATTGCCACGCATCACGTCGCGGATCTGCGGGGTCTGCCCCGAGGCGCACATGATGGCGTCGGCCAAGGCGTGCGATGCCGTCTACAAGATCAACCTTCCGCTCACGGCCAAGCTGCTGCGTGAGCTGCAGTACAACATCTTTTTCGTTACCGACCACACGACGCACTTCTACGCCCTTGCCGGCCCCGACTTCGTGATGGGCCCGACCAGTGACCCCGCCACCCGCAACCTGATCGGCGTGGTCCGCAAGGTGGGCCTGGAAGTCGGCGGGAAGGTGATCAAGTGCCGCCAGTGGGGCCACGAGGCCGCAGCGATCTTCGGCGGCAAGCCGGTCAACCCCATCAACGCGATACCCGGCGGGATGAGCAAGCCCATCACGTCCGAGGAGCGCGCGCGCCTGGACGAGATCGTCGCCTTCATGGTGGAGTTCGCCAAGTTCACTCTCAAGCTCTTCCATGACGTTGTGCTCTCGAACAGTCAGTACCTCGACCTCATCCTCAACGGCCCGTTCAGACACGAAACCTACTCGATGGGTCTGGTGGACGACAAGAACCGGGTCAACTTCTATGACGGCAAGGTGCGAGTGGTCGATCCCGAGGGAAGGGAGCTGTGCAAGTACGCACCGGCGGACTACACGAAGGTGGTGGCGGAGCGCGTCGAGCCGTGGACCTATTTGAAGTTCCCGTACCTCAAGCAGGTCGGCTGGAAGGGCTTGGTCGACGGCAAGGACTCCGGGGTGTATCGCGCCACGCCGCAGGCGCGGCTCAACGCCGCGGACGGCATGAACTCACCGGAGGCACAGGCCGCTTACGAGGAGTACTTCGAGACCCTGACCGGCGACCGCAGCGGCAAGAAGCCTGTGCACCACACGCTGGCGATCCACTGGGCACGCCTTGTCGAGCTGCTCAACGCCGCCGAACGGGCGCAGGAGTTGCTGCGGCACCCGGAGATCACCCACCCCGAAAACTACCGTGTGCTTCCCACCGAGGTCCCCAGCGAGGGCGTAGGCATCGTGGAGGCGCCGCGGGGCACCCTCACGCACCACTACGTGACCGACGAAAAGGGAATCGTCAAGAAGGTCAACCTCATAGTGGGCACCACGAACAACCACGCGGCAATCTGCATGTCGATCAAGAAGGCGGCCCAGGGGCTCATTCACAAAGGGGTGGAGGTGACCGAGGGCCTCCTCAACATGATCGAGATGGCGTTTCGTGCCTACGACCCGTGTTACGGCTGTGCCACCCACAGCCTCCCGGGTCAGATGCCGCTGCGGGTGACGATTCACGATGCCGAGGGCGCCGTGATCGCAGAGCTGAAGCGATGAACGGCGCGGGCATTGCGGAGTGGAAAAGGAAGGACGACGTCCATGGCTAAGATCCGGGAACGCTACGACGCCTTGGTGATCGGGGGAGGCATTGCGGGCATGCAGGCCGCACTCGACCTCGGTGAGCAAGGCTACGACGTGCTCCTCGTCGAGAAGGAGCCGTCCATCGGCGGCGTCATGGTGGGGCTCAACAAGGTGTTCCCGACCCTCGACTGCTCGAGTTGCATATGCACGCCGCGCATGGCGGAGGCCGCCCACCACGCGAGGATCCAGCTCCAGACTTACACCGAAGTCGAGAGGGTGGAGAAGAAGGGCACGGGCTTTGCGGTACACCTGGTCAAGAAGCCTCGCTTTCTCATTGAAGATGACTGCGTCGGCTGCAACCTCTGCGAACTCGCTTGCCCCATCGACGTCCCCCACGAGTTCGACTACGGGCTGGGGGCGCGGCGAGCCGTCTACATCCCGCACGGCAACGCAATCCCGCAGACGGCGGTGCTCGACGTGGAGAATTGCGTCTTCTGCGGGAAGTGCGAAAAGGTCTGCCCGACGCACTGTTTTGACTTCACCCAAGAGGCCGAGGAGGTGACCACGAGCGCCGGTGCGGTGATCATCGCGACGGGGCTGCAGATCACGCCGATGGCCGCCAAGAAGGAGTACGGGGGCGACACCTTCGTGAACGTGATGAACCCGCTGGGGATGGAACGGATCCAGTCGAGCAACGGTCCCTACGGTCGCGTGCTGCGGCCCTCCGATGGCAAGATCCCACGGTCGATCGCCTACGTGCAGTGCGCCGGCAGTCGAGATCGTTCGATCGGCATCCCGTACTGCTCGCGCGTCTGCTGCATGTACGCCCTCAAGCAGGCATTGCTGCTCACCCACTACATCCACGGTGTGGAGGTCACCCTCTACTACATGGACATTCGTGCGTTCGGCAAGGGGTACGAGCAGTTCTACCGGCGCGCCGTGAAAGAGGGTGTGAAGGCGACCAAGGGCAAGGTCGCCAAGATCACTGAAGCGGATAACCACGACCTGATCCTCCGCGTCGAGATGCTTGACGAGAATGGGCGTGTGGAGGAGCGGCGGCATGACCTGGTAGTTCTCGCCCAAGGGTTGGTCCCCGGCTGGCATGTGGGGGGCGTCGTGGACGCGGAAGAGGCGGAAGACGGGTTCCTGTTGACCCCGGAGGCCAAGGTCAGCCCATCGCATACGACGATGGAAGGCGTGTTCGTTGGTGGGGTGGCGGCAGGTCCAAAGGACATCCCCGATGCCATCGTCGAGGCGGGCGAGGCTGCGATGGCGGCCGCCAACTACCTCGAGCGCATCGGATGGCGCGCCATGGCCGGGGCGGTCCTGGGGGCGAGTGCCGCCAAGCAGGAAGTAGTCGAGACATGGGAGATGCACTGATGAGCGAGACTCCCCAAACCGCCAAGCCAGCCAAGGGCAAGAATGCAATTGCCGTCCTGCGTGAGCGACACGGCGGGATGAGCAAGGAACTAAAAGAGTACTTCAAGGAGCAGCAGCGCATTCGCAAGCTGCTCCGCGAAGGACTCAAGGGGGGAGCGATGACGGTCCCCCAGCTCGCCGCCGCGTGCAAGCTCGAAACGCACACGACGATGTGGCACCTGATGGCGATGCGCCGCTACGGTGAGGTGGTCGAGGGCGCCGAGCAGAACGGCTATCTCCTGTATACCCTGAAGGAGGGCTAGGCGATGAGCTACCGCTTGAATCCGGCGTTCGCCGGCGAGCTGGCAAGGTTCGGCGGCGAGACCGTCAACAAGTGCTTCAACTGTGGTACCTGCACGGCAGTCTGCGCGCTCTCCAAAGGAGACACGGTCTTCCCCCGCAAGATCATCCGCTACGTCCAGTTGGGCCTCGAAGAGCGCCTCAAGGAGTCACCGGAACCTTGGCTGTGCTACTACTGCGGGGGTTGCTCCGACACGTGCCCGCGCGAGGCGCATCCCGGCGAGCTGATGATGGCGGTAAGGCGGTGGCTGACCACGAAGTACGACTGGACGGGGCTGTCCAAGCGACTGTACCTCTCCGGGGCGTGGGAGATCGGTCTCTTGGCGGGGTTTGCGCTGGGCGTCCTTGGCTTCTTCTTGGTCCCTGGCTTGTTTGGCATCCCCTTCGGGTTCCAGGCGATCAAGGGACCGGCTCTCGAGCACGTGCGGCTTGACCTCTTCGCGCCCAAGGCGTGGGTGCACTACGGCGACTGGACCCTCGCGCTCTTGCTGGCCCTCCTGCTCGGGATCAACGCCTTACGCATGGTTCACTTCGTGCTGCGAGGAGAGAAGGGGCTCAAGATCCCCCTCTCGGCCTGGTTCACCAAGCTCCCCGAGCTCGTGGTTCACGGCGTGACGCAGAAGCGCTGGCTGGAGTGCGACAACGACACGCGCTGGCGCTGGGTGCAGCACTTCCTGCTGGTCACTGGCTACGCCACGATGTTCCTCCTGGTGGTCGTGTTTCTGCCCTGGTTCCAGCGGGACACATCGCAGTTCCACTGGACCGCGCTCTTTGGCTACTACGGCACCGTCATGCTGCTCGGCGTAACGGTGCTCGCGATGCGAGGGCGCTTCCGCAAGCAGGAGCCGATCCACAAGTTCTCCCACGCCACCGACTGGATGTTCCTCGTTCTCCTTTTTCTCACGGCGGTCTCGGGCATCGCGCTCCACCTGTTCCGGCTCCTGGACCTGCCGTGGCCGACCTATGCGATGTACGTGGTGCACCTGATGATCGCGGTGCCGATGCTGGCGATCGAGGTGCCGTTCGGGAAATGGGCCCACCTTGCTTTCCGTCCCGTCGCCAAGTACCTCGCGGCGGTCCAAGAGGCCGCGCGGGCGCAGGAGTTGCTCCCGGCAGCGACTGCGCCACGAGCAATTGCAGCCTAGAGAGGCCAAGGATGACCAGCCTGGTCGAACCAGCGTGCCCGCGGGGGGCAATAAGGAGCACCCCGGTGGTGACCGCGCTGGTGCTCGGGCTCGGCAACCCGGTCCTGGGCGACGACGCCGTGGGGCTGCATGTCGCCGCGGAGGTGGAGCGGCTCCAGAGGGAGAACCCCGTTGACGGGGTCACGGTGCTCACGAGCACCCGCGCAGGATTCGAGCTGATCGATCTGCTGGCCGGTTTCACCCACGCCGTGATCGTGGACTGCCTGGAGGTCCCGGACCCCACGCCGGGCCGGGTCCGGCGCCTGGATCTGAACGACGTCCGCGGTAGCGCGCGCCTCGTCGGGGTGCACGACATCGGCCTCGCGCACGCCTTCGAGTTTGCCCGCATGCTCGGCGTCGAGATGCCTGGGACCGTCGAGATACTCGCGGTCGAGGGCGGCAACACCCGGACCCTGAATGAGGAGATGACGCAACCCGTCGTCGCGGCGGTTGCACCGCTGGCGCGAGCGGTGCACGCGAGAGTCGGTGAGTGGGTACGCGGCTTCCATCCCACGGCTGGCGCGGGTGAGGTCGCCGCTCACTAGAAGCCCGGTGAGCAAGCGGGAGTTTTCGGCGGTCGCGGGGCTCAAGAGGGCAGATCATGGCAGGACCGGTCCGCACATGAGGTGCTGGGTGGAGCGAGCCGCAACCCCGTTCTTCCAGCCGGGATTGCATGCAGAGGGACATCGCACGGGTTCCCCTGGCACCCAGGCACGCGTTTGGGCGCCACCCTCAAGGTCGCGGTCTGCCACGGCACCGCCAAGGCGAAGCGTGTCCTTGAGGATCTCAAGGCGGGCGGGAAGTTCTCCGAGTGCCACTTCATCGAGTTCATGGCCTGCCCGGGCGGCTGCCTGGGCGGGGGCGGGATGCCGATCCCGACCTCGCCCGAGATCCGCGCCGCCCGCGCCCGCGCCATCTACTCCGAGGACTCCTCCTATCAGGTCAGGAAGTCCCACGAGAACCCGGCGATCGCCAGGCTCTACAAAGAGTTTCTGACCGACGGGCCATGCGGCCACACCGCGCATCACCTGCTCCACACGCACTACACGCCGCGCGGCAAGTACAGAGCGTAGGTTGGGGGTCACGCTCTCCCAAGGGGTTGAGTGGATCCGCTGGCTCGACCCCTTGCCAAGCCGTTTGGAACGCCCTAGAATCCTTTTGAGGATTGTGCGTTCTTTCACAAGTCGGGGCGGATCGTTGGATCCTGAGGGGGTTCTC
>JALHTD010000240.1 GCA_022865555.1 Thermoanaerobaculaceae bacterium
CGCTGTGCCTCGAGCAGAAGCCCACCGCCGTGGCGACGGCGATTGCCTCTGTCGTGGAGCAGGCGCTGGACACCGTGCCGTGCGCGGCGCTGTTCGTGCCCACGCACACCGGCACGACGGCAAGGATGATCTCGCGGTTCAAGCCCTCGGCGTGGATTGCGGCGGTCAGCCAAGACCCTGCCGTGTGCCGTGGGCTTGCCTTCTCCTACGGCGTGCAGCCGGTCCACCTAGCGGAGGAGCCGGCAAACTGGCGCGAGTTTGCCCGGGGCTGGCTGCGCGAGCAGAACGTGTCCGGCCCGATCGCCATGCTCGTGGCCGGCCCATCCGAGCGGAACCCCGATGCCAACCACCGCATCGAGTTCATGCGCGTGGGGGACCGGCACGAGAAGGCGTGACGCGCCCTCCGGCCCGGCACGGGCTCGCACAGCCACACGGCTACAATGGCTGCAACATCGCGTGAGAGGCTTCGGCGCGACCCGCGCCCGGAGGGAACGATGAACATGAAGAGGATTCTCGAGACCGCGCACGAGCTCGCAGAGCCATTTCGCGTCAGTAAAGGAAAAGACTTTCGCCTCAGGGACGTCGACCCCGGCGACACGCTCTCGCTGAAGACCGAGGACAAACCCAGGGCCAAGGAAGCGCTCGCGGCAGGCGTCGCGGCGCTCGCCGACCTGCAGGAGCGGCTCTACGCCGAGGACAAGTGGGCCGTGCTGCTCATCTTTCAGGCGATGGACGCCGCCGGCAAGGACGGGGCGATCAAGCACGTCATGTCCGGCATCAACCCCCAGGGCTGCCAGGTGGTCTCGTTCAAACAACCGTCCACCGAGGAGCTCGACCACGACTATCTCTGGCGGTGCATGAAGGTGCTGCCCAACCGGGGCCACATCGGAATCTTCAACCGCTCCTACTACGAGGAGGTGCTGGTCGTCCGCGTACACCCGGAGTATCTCGCCGGCCAGAAGCTCCCGCGCCAGGTCGTCACGAAGAACATCTGGAAGGAGCGCTACGAGGACATCCGCAACTTCGAGCGGTACATGACGCGCAACGGCGTCGTCATCCGCAAGTTCTTCCTCCACGTCTCACCGAAGGAGCAGAAGAACCGCTTCCTCGAACGCCTCGAGAACCCGGAGAAGTACTGGAAGTTCTCCCCTGCCGACGTCAAGGAGCGCGCCTTCTGGGACCGGTACATGGACGCGTACGAGGACATGATCCGAAACACCGCCACGAAGCTCGCCCCGTGGTACGTCATACCTGCGGACAACAAGTGGTTCACCCGCGTCGTGGTCGCCGCTGCGGTGGTCGAGACACTCGCTTCGCTCGGCCCGGACTACCCGAAGGTGGACCAGGCGAGGCTGAAGGGGTTCGCGGCAGCAAAAAAGGCCCTGACGGCAAAGAAGTGATCGCCCTCGAAGGCATTGGACCAAAGGCCAATTGACTCGCCTCTGACAATCCAGCTAGCATCGCGAAAGCCTCGATCGAAGGGAGGATCAAGATGAGAACCTTCACCGCCCTTGCAGTGGCAGTCCTCGCCGTGTTCGCCGTCGGTGGGTGGGCCGTTGCACAGGAACCACCCCCGACACAGCCGCCGGCTGCGGCCCCGGCGGCAGCGCCCGCCGCGCCACCCGCGGCAGCGCCCGCCGCGCCACCCGCGGCAGCACCGGCTGCAGCACCCGCTGCGGCACCCGTCGCGGCACCTGCTGCGGCACCCGCTGCGGTACCCGTCGTCGCACCTGTTGCGGCACCCGTCGCCGCACCTGCTGTGGCACCCGTCGCCGCACCTGCGGCGGCACCCGCTGCGCCGGCCGGTGTGCAGCTCCCGACCGTCTACATGGAGGCGATGCGCATCCAGCTCAACGGCAAGGCGAAGTTCACGGGAAACGTGAAGATTGAGTTCCAGATTCGGGGCCAGACCTCCAGGCTCGTCTCGGTTGACGTCATCCCCAATACAAAGTCCGACGAGATTGCCCGCGACCTCTACAAGCAGCTGTCGCTGATGGCCGGCGGCGACGTCAAGCTCAAGCAGAGCGGCGACAGGATCACGCTCGAGAAGGCGAACAA
>JALHTD010000021.1 GCA_022865555.1 Thermoanaerobaculaceae bacterium
ACGCCGAAGTCGTTGACGACGGTGAGCAAACCGAACGGCGGGAGGTGCAGCGTGAGGGTCTGCCCCGCGCCGGTCACCTCGACCTCACGGGTGGCCTCGCGGTAGCCGGGAATGCGCTGACGGACGGTGTGCTTGCCCACCGTCAGCGCAACCCGCGTGGACTGCACCATGCCCAACGCCTGCCCATCCACCTCGACGTCCGCCGGCGGAGTCACGAACAGCTCGACCTCGACCGTCGCCGGAGTTGGTGCGACGGTCGGGGCCGGCGTCGCGACCGGGGAAGACACGGGGGTCACGGCGAAGGAGCCCTTCTGACCTGCGGTCACGAGGCTGCCGGCCGGCGCCGACGTCCCGGTGCCGGACACGTACCACCACGTGGTCGCCGCCACCGCCAGTCCAGCGATCGCTGCGGCGATCGCGAGCGTCCGCGCGCGTCGGGGCCCCGGCTTCGGGTGGAGACCGCTGGTGGGAACCTGGTCCAGCTGCCGCGCCGCCAGTTCGGTGGCGGCGGTGAGCCCCTCCGCCGGCTGGGCGGCCACCCTGGCCAGTTCCTCGCGGACCATGGCGGTGGTGGTCTCGGGCCGCCGCGAGGCTCCCCGCTGCGGAAGGGCGACGAGCACCTCCTTGAGCTCCGAGGCGAACTCGCGCACGCTTTTGTAGCGATTCTCCGGGTCTTTGGCCAGCGCCTTGAGAATCGCCCGCTCGAGTCGCTCCGGGCAGGCGGCGTTCCGTTGCCGCGGCGGCACCGGGTCCTGGTTGAGGATCTGGTAGATGATGTTGGAGAGGTTGGGTCCGGAGAACGGCCGCGCCCCAGTGATCATCTCGTACGTCATCACGCCGAGCGAGAACAGATCGGTGCGCGGGTCCAGCGGCTTGCCCGCGAGCTGCTCCGGCGCGAGGTATCCCGCCGTCCCGAGCGCGACGCCGGTCTGGGTGAGGCGCGACTCCGTCTGCATGGACTTGGCGATGCCGAAGTCCATGATCTTGATGGTCCCGTCCTCGAGCACGCGCACGTTGGCGGGCTTGATGTCTCGGTGGACGATGCCGCGTGAGTGGGCGTAGTCGAGGCCGGAGCACACCTGCAGCAGGATCGCGAGCTTCCCTTCGAGGGTGACGCTGCGGCCGGCCAGCAGATCGTCGAGGTCGGTTCCGCTCAGGAACTCCTGAACGAAGTAGGGTGCATTGCCCTCGATGCCGAAGTCGTAGACCAGGGTGATGTTGGGGTGCTGCAGGGCGCCCGCGAGTTGCGCCTCGCGGAAGAACCGCTGCGTGGTTTCGGGGTCGGTAGCGCTGCAGGTCTTCAGCGCGACCCACCTCTGGATGAAAGGGTCCCACGCCTTGTAGACGATGCCGAAGCCGCCGACCCCGATTTGCTCGGCGATCTCGTACTTGCCGACGCACTTCGCCGTGGTCATCGCCCGCGTAGTCTAGCGCCTTTTTGTGCCCGAGGCCGAGGGTGCTACGCTTTCGCCGTGCGTGTGAAGCGGGCTTCACTCGTTGTTCTGGCGGCCGCCGCAATCGCCGCGGTCGCCTGTCGGGGGCGTGAGGCGCCCCGCGCAGCGCGGGCCGCTTCGCCGACGGTCGCCCGTTCAGCCGACGAGCAGCCGCTGACGCCGTTCGACGTGCAGATGCTCCTGGCCGTGCGGGGAAGGGCGCTCCAGCGGCTCGAGGAAGCCCTGGACGACGTCGAGCAGAGCGGAGGGGATGTTCTCAGCCACGTGCAGGAGCTGACCGTGGCGGAACGCGAGGCGGCCCGCTCCCTGGGTGTTGACTGGCGTCGCTTCACATGGGTCCGGGATCAGGTGCGCAGGCTCATGACCAGCCAACGGCAGCACGAGGACCAGCGCGTCCTGACCGCCGAGCTGACGCGCGCGCGGCAGGACCTCTCCGCCCAACTGGCGGCGGCGCGTGACCCGGCGAGCCGGCAGTTCCTCGAAGCGCAGCTGAAGGCGCTCAACGTGGAGATGGAGAAGTTCGAGCGCGATCAGCAGCTGCCGGCACCGCGAGCCGACGAGGCGAAACTGCTGGAGTCGGTGCGCGCCGAGGTCGCAACTTTGCAGGGGCGGCAGGACAGGGCGCAGCACCGCCTGCAGGAGTTGCTCCGGCGTTCGGCCGCCACGGCCACGGCGCGCCCGGCGCAACCAACCCGCTGAGCGGCCACGGGTGTCGGCTTACGCGGCCGTGACCGAGCCGGTACGCCTATCTCGGTTGTGTCCGGAATCAAGAGATCTTGACAAAGTCCTAAACTCACCGTAATTTGCGCCGCGAAGGAAGCGCGCGGTTCCGGACGCTGCGACCGCAACTCGACCGCCCCGCTGCTCCAAGCGGGCGCGCCGAAGGTGGAACGGCATCCGGGCGACGGAGGCTCACATGAGACGCATCGTTCTCGCGGTACTGGTTCTTGTCGGCTCGGCGCTCGCCGCTCCGGCGAAGGAATACCAGAGCTCGTTCGGGTTCACGTTCGATGCCCCGGACGCCTGGCTCGTCATGACCAAACAGGAACTCGCCACCAACCCTGTGTTCGCAAGCGCCGACCCAGGGCTCAAGGCGAAAGTCGACGGCGGGTCCGTTGAAATTTTCTACAATCGAGCGACGAGCGACGCGACATTCACGGACATTATCGATGTGAAACGTGGTGGCCAGGGGACGATCCCGAGTGGCCCCGAGGCCGTGAAGGCCCAATGCGAAGCGTACGCCAAGGCGCTCGCGAAGGCCGCCGGTCGCCCCCTCGCGGTGGCGATGTGCGAGGACCGGAGCGTGGGAGCGTTGAAGGCGTTCTACGTCGAATACGAGGGCCGCGTCGCTGGAGCGGTCACGATGCAGTACCAGCTAGCGCGCCCGGATGGCAAGCTGCTTTTCGTGACGGCGACTTGCAAGCAGGCCAGCCTGGACAAGTTCCGTCCGGACTTCGAGGCCATCGTCAAGTCGATCAAGTTCAACTGAGAAAGCCCCGAGGCCGTGACGCCCGCTTCCCGACAGGAGGAGGCAGCGTGAAGGGTGTGGCAGCGGTCATCGCACCGATGCTGCTGAGTGTGTCCTCCGCGGTTCTCGCCGGGCCATCGCCCGGACCGGGCCCCGCACCCCACGGGAGCCCGCAAGCGACCGCGGACGCGTGGGGTTCAATCCGTTTCCTGGTGGGCGACTGGGTCGGGGAGGGGAGCGGTAAGCCTGGGCAGGGCCGGGGGTCCTTCTCATTCCGGTTCGATCTCGAGCAGAAGATCCTCGTGCGGCGAAGCCATTCCGAGTACCCGGCGGCGGGCGAAAAGCCCGCGATCGTGCACGACGACCTCATGGTCTGCTACCCGGACCCGGCGGGGGGCCGAATCCTCGCGATCTACCTCGACAACGAAGGGCACATCATCCACTACGTGGCCGAGTCGGATGGGCCCGGGCGCCTGGTCCTGGTCAGCGAGCCGAGGGCATCCTCACCCGGATTCAGGTTGACGTACACCAGGCTCGAGGACGACGCGGTCGCGATCACTTTCGAGATCGCGCCGCCCGGAGGCACCGAGTTCGTTCCCTATCTCTCGGGGAAGGCCGCCAGGGCGGCCAAACCGTAGCCCGCTCTCGCGGCGCAGAGCCTCAGGTGACCGAGGCCAGCCGGGACGCGTGGGTCAGGAAGAACGAGAGCAGCTCCAGGTGGATCTTCAGGTCGACGTTCTTGAGCTTGACCTCGGGGTGGCCCTTGAGCTGGGCCGCGGCGAAGTTGAGCACGGCCTGAACACCCGCCTCGACCAGCTCGTCGTACACTTTCTGAGCGGAGTTGGAAGGCACGGTGATGACGGCTATGTGCACTTTCCGTTCTTTCACAATCCTGGTCAAATCGGAAACGCTCTCGACCACCAACCCACCCGGCACGCGCTTGCCGACCTTGCGGGGATCGGAGTCCAGGATCGCGACGATGCGGAAGCCGCCGGTGTTGAAGCCCGAGTAGTGTGAAAGCGCCGTGCCGAGGTTACCGGCACCGACGACCAGCACCCGCCGCTCCTCGTGTAGGCCCAGGATGTTGACGAGGTGCTCCCGGAGCTGGGCCGCGTTGTACCCGACGCCGCGGATGCCGAACTCGCCGAAGTACGCAAGATCCTTTCGGATCTGCGCGGAGTTCAGGTGAAAACGGTCCGCCAGCTCCTGCGACGAGATGGTGGTTGTACCTTCGTGCTCGAGCTGCTGCAGGCAGCGAAGGTAGACCGACAGGCGGTTGATCGTCAGCTCGGAGATGCTCTCCACAGGGATGTAACGCTTGAATGCCATGCCTCACCTCACCAGGGTCCGTGCCGCGAGCTCGCCGACGCTTACCAGCCAGGCGGGGAAGATCCCAAGCACCACCATGGCGAGGGCGCAGGCACCGGCAACGATTCTCACAAGCCAGGGTTCGGAGTAGCTGGGAGCGCGCCGTGGTAGCGGCTTCATGTAGAGATAATATACCACCCGCACATAGAAGAACACCGAGACCAGACTGTTGAGAACACCGACCACCGCGAGCCAGACGAGGTGCTCGTTGACGGCAGCGCGGAAGACCAGGAACTTCGCCACGAAGCCGATCGTGGGAGGGATTCCCGCCAGCGAGAACATCGAGAGCGCGAGCGTGAACGAGAGGAACGGACGCTCCCAGCCCTGGCCGGCGAGGTCTGTAATCAGGTGCGGCTCGTCCTCGCTGTCCGAGAACGCCGAGACGACCGCGAAGCCCGCGATGTTCATGAAGGTGTACGCGGCAAGGTAGAAGAGCACGCCGGTGAGCCCGTCGAGGCCGAAGGCGACCAGCCCGACCAGCGCGTAACCCATGTGTGCGATCCCGGAGTAGGCCAGCATCCGCTTGATGTCGCGCTGCGATATCGCCACGAGGTTGCCGAGGATCTGGGATGCCACCGCCACTGCCGCCAGCAGAGGCAGCCAGCGAGGGGTCAGGACCTGCGGGGAGACGCTCGCCACCACGCGGGCGAGAACGATCAGAGCCGCCCCCTTCGGCACGACGGAGAGGAAGGCAGTGACCGGCGTGGGCGCCCCCTGGTAGACGTCGGGGGCCCAGGCGTGGAAAGGCACCAGCGCCAGCTTGAAGGCGAAACCGGTGAAGATGAGCGCCAGCCCGGCAAGGAGCAGCGGGTTACCGGAAACCGACCCGTCGGCGATGATCCCGGCGGTCGCACGCAGCGAGAAGGAGCCCGTGGCGCCGTACAGGAGCGCGATGCCGAAAAGCAGGAAGGCGGATGCGAACGCTCCCACCACGAGGTACTTCCAGCCGGCCTCGAGCGAGATCCCGCTCTCCCGGTGGAATGCGTTGAGGACGTAGAGCGAGATCGAAAGCAGCTCGAGCGCAACGAAGACGACCGGAAGGCTGTCCGCCTTGGCGAGCACCATCGCGCCGCTCGCCGACCACAGCAGCAGGCCATAGAACTCGCCGTAACGGGCGCCTGTCCGCGCGAGGTACGGATCCGCCATGACCGCCACGAGCAGGAGCGCCGCCAGGATGTAGCTGTCCACGAAACGGCCGAGCGGGTCCACCACGAGGGCGCCGGCCCAGACGGCGCCCGGCAGCGGGCCGGCCCACCTGAGCGCGAGCGCGACGGCCGCCGAGAGGCCCGCGAGCAGCCCGACGCGAGGCCGCAGGGAGGGAGCGAACGCGTCAGCCAGGACCAGCGCGCCGCCCGCCAGGACCAGCATGAGCTCGGGGAGAATCGTGGCGAGATCGTTGGGGCTCACGCTCAACCTCCGATGAGTCGGCGGACCGCCGCCTCGGACAGCGAAAGGAATGTGCCGGGGTGAACCCCGATCCAAACCATGAGGGTCCCCATCGGGGCGAACGCCAAGACCTCCTGCCAGGTGAGGTCCTGCAGCGTCCGGTTCTCCTCGTGCCGCAGCGAGTTCCAGAAGACGCGCTGGACGAGGGAGAGCATGTACACCGCGCCGAGCACGATGCCGGTCGCCGCCAGCACCACCGCGGTCGGATGACGCGGGAAAGCCCCCGTGAGAATCAGGAACTCGCCCACGAAGCCGTTGAGGCCGGGGAGGCCGATGGAGGCTAGGGTGGAGATCATGAACGCGCCGGTGTACAGCGGCATCACCGCGGCCAGGCCACCGAAGTCCTCGATCATGCGGGTGTGGCGCCGGTCGTAGATCACACCCACAAGCAGGAAGAGGGCGCCGGTGGACAGCCCGTGGTTGACCATTTGGATCAACGCCCCCTGCGTCGAGGTCAGGGTGCCGGCGAACAGCCCCAGGACGATGAACCCCATGTGGCTCACCGACGAGTACGCGACCAGTCTCTTCATGTCCCGCTGCGCCCATGCGACCAGGGCCCCGTAGATGATCGCGATCACCGCGAGTGTCAAGAACAACGGTGTCGCCCGCTGCCACGCCTCCGGGAAGAGCGGGCGGTTGAAGCGGAGCAGACCGTACGTCCCCAGCTTCAGCAGCACACCCGCCAGGATGATCGAGCCGCCGGTAGGCGCCTCGGTGTGGGCATCCGGCAGCCAGGTGTGCAGGGGAAAGACCGGCACCTTGATCGCGAAAGCCAGCGCAAAGGCGGCGAACAGCAGCATCTGGGGAGAGTGCCAGAACCCCTCGCCCATCGGGATCGAGAGGCCCACCATATCGGCGTAGTTGAACGACCAGGTCCCGGTCTTTGCGTGCTGGAGTGTGCTCAGGTAGATGATCCCGACCAGCATCAGCAGCGAGCCGGCCAGGGTGAAGAGCACGAACTTCACGGCCGCGTAGATCCGGCGGTCGCCGCCCCAGACGCCGATGATGAAGTACATCGGCAGCAGCATCAGCTCCCAGAACACGTAGAAGAGGAAGAGATCGGTGGCGAGGAACGCCCCCAGGATCCCGGTCTCGAGCAGCAGCATCGAGACCACGTACCCCTTCACCCTCGCCTGGATGGGCTTCCAGGAGGAGATGAATACCAGCGGCTGGAGGAACGCCGTGAGCAGCACGAGCAGCAGGGAGATCCCGTCCATCCCCAGGCGGTAGGCGATGCCCACGGTCGGGAGCCATGCCCGCACCTCGACGAACTGGAACGCGGGGTTGGCGGGGTCGAAGCGTGACCACGCGACGAGCGCGAGCGCCAGCGTGACCAGCGAGGCGGCGAGCCCGGCCCAGCGCTGCAGCCGCACGGCCTCGCGCGGTGTCGCGAGGAGCAGAAGGGCGACCACCCCAGGGGTGAGGACGAGGGCGGAGAGCAAGGGTTCGGTCGGCACGATCACCCCCTAGAGCAGCAGCCAGGCCGCCGCGCCCAGCGCCCCGGCCAGCACCAGCAGGCCGTAGTTGCGCACGTTGCCGGTCTGCAGGAAGCGCAGGAGATCACCCGCGATCTCCGTGAAGAACGCGGAGGCGTTCAGCGTACCGTCGATGACCACCGTGTCGATCCCCTTCCAGGAGAAGCGTGCCAGGCCGGCCAGCGGCCGGACGAGGGCGCGGTCGTACGCCTCGTCCACGTAGTACTTATTGGCGACGGTTGCGTAGAGGGTGGGGAAGCGTTCGGCCAGCGCCCTCGGGCGCCGGAACGCCTCGGGCCCGAAGTAGAACCTCCTCGCCAGCAGGATCCCCGCCACCGCCACCCCGACCGAGAGGAGGATCAGCACCCACTCGGTGGTCAGCACCGGCGCGTGTTCCACCTCGAGCGCCGGC
>JALHTD010000241.1 GCA_022865555.1 Thermoanaerobaculaceae bacterium
ATCTCGTGGTGGCGGCGTGGCAGGAGGCCTCGCGTCTCCTGGAGGAGCGCTCGCGCGAGCTGCTCGCGCGCATGGGCTTGCCCGCCGGGATGCCGGGCCTGGTCTGATGGAGCTGAGGCCTCCTTCGGTCCGTGAGCTCCTGGAGCAGCTCGAGCAGCTCCCGGGAGTGGGTCCCCGCACCGCGACGCGCCTGGTGCAGTACCTGGTACGCCATCCGGACGGGGCCCGTCGCCTGGCGCAGGCGCTCTCGAAGGCGGCAGACGCGGTGCGGCACTGCACCGTGTGCTTCCTGCTCACCCAGGACGACCCCTGCCCTCTCTGCCGGGACGAAAGCCGCGACCGTGGCCTCATCTGCGTCTTGGAGGATCCGCTCAACGCCTGGGCAGTCGAGGCCACCGGCGAGTTCCGTGGCAGCTACCACGTGCTCGGCGGCACCCTCGACCCCCTGCACGGCATCGGGCCCGAGGAGCTGACGGTCGCGGCGCTGCTCGCCCGCGTCCGGGAGGGCGGGATCCGCGAGGTGATCCTGGCAACCAACCCCACAGTCGAGGGGGAGGCGACCGCCCACTACCTCGCGCGCGCCCTGCGCACCACCGGTACCCTGGTCACGCGCATCGCGTTTGGCCTCCCCGCCGGGGGCGAGATCTCCTACGCCGACCAAGTGACGCTTACGCGGGCGCTTGCGGGCCGGCGGGGCATGGATTGACGCGTAATGGCAGGATATACTCGCACTTTGACGGGCGGAGGCTTTCTGTCATGACGATGCTTGGGCCCAACCTGGTGATGTACGAGGAGGAGTTCGACAGGATCAACTCCGTCCTCGGCCGGCTGTGGATGGACGCCAACGCCAAGATCGTGTTTCTGGTCGACAAGAACGGCCAGCAGATCGCAGCCAAGGGGGACCTCGAAAAGGTCGATGCGACCTCGCTGGCGTCCCTCACGGCCGGCAACGTCGCCGCCACCGACGGCCTCGCGCGCCTGATCGGAGAGAAGGAGTTCTCGATCCTCTTCCATGAGGGGGAACGGGACAACATCCACATCTCGATCGTCGCCCAACGCCTCATCCTCGTGGTCATCTTCGACGAGCGTTCGTCGCTCGGGCTGGTCCGGCTGCGGGTCCGAAAGGCAGCCGCTGAGGTCGAGGAGGTGCTCAACCAGATGGTGTCCAAGGCGGCCGAGCAGGGCGAGGCTCCCGTCTCACCGTTTGCCGAGATAACCGACGAAGACATCGACGCTTTGTTCACCGAATGAGCTTCATAAACTACGCCTCCCGCGAGATCAACTGCAAGATCGTCTACTACGGGCCCGGTCTGGGCGGCAAGACGACCAACCTGCAGTACATCTACGAGCGGACCAACCCCCAGAACAAGGGCCAACTGATCTCGCTGGCGACAGAAACAGATCGCACGCTGTTCTTCGATTTTCTCCCCCTGGACCTCGGGAGCGTGCGCGGCTTTCGCACGCGGTTCCACCTCTACACGGTGCCGGGCCAGGTGTTCTACGACGCATCGCGGAAGCTGATCCTCAAGGGTGTGGACGGGGTGATCTTCGTCGCCGACTCGCAGGAGGCGCGCATGGACGCCAACCTGGAGTCGCTCGACAACCTCAAGCACAACCTGCGCGAGAACGGGTTCGACCTCGCCGCCCTCCCGTACGCGGCCCAGTTCAACAAGCGCGACCTGCCGGGTGCGGTCGCCTACGACGTGATGCACCGCGCCCTCAACTTCAAGGGCGAACCGACGTTCGAGGCGGTGGCCCCCAAGGGCGTGGGCGTGTTCGAAACCCTAAAGGCCGTCGCGAAGCAGGTCCTCCATGAACTTGCGCGGAAGTGACCTCATCCCGTGGCACGGGATGAGGTCATCCTGACCCTGACCCCGAGTAGCGCGAGGGGGAAGGGGAAGGATCTCCCCACAATGCTTGTCCCCTTTGCGTCCCCTCAGGCTGGCCGCGTACTATCAGCCTCGTGAGCGCCATGACTCGTCAGGGGGGGCTCTGCGCGGTTGTGCTCGCCGCCGGCGAGGGCAAGCGCATGCGCACCCAGAGGGCGAAGGTTCTGCACGAGGCCGGGGGCAGTGCGCTCATCGACCACGTCCTGGCGGCGCTCGAGCCTCTCGCTCCCTCCCCGGTCGTGGTTGTCGTCGGGCACCTGCGCGCTGAGGTAGAGGCGCACCTGGCGGGCCACGGCGTGGCCCTCGCGGTGCAGGACCCTCCGCGCGGCACCGGTGACGCCCTCGCCCGGGCGCTCCCTCGCCTACCCGGGGAAGGCGACGTGCTCGTCCTTTCGGGCGACGTGCCGCTGATCACGTCCGCGACGCTTGGGGCACTGGTCGAGCTGCGGCACTCCCGGAACGCGGCCGCCGCGCTCGTAACCGCGCAGCTCGGCGATCCGGGAACCTACGGCCGCATCGTTCGTAACCCGGTGGGTGACGTGGCGGGCATCGTCGAGGCGCGGGACGCCACGCTCGAGCAGCGGGCTATCCGCGAGGTCAACGCCGGAACCTACGTTTTCGACCTTGCCGTGCTGCGCGGCGCGATCAACCGGCTGCGGCCCGACAACGCCCAGGGCGAGTACTACCTCACCGACGTGGTGGGGATCCTGGTCGCCGATGGACTCCGAGTTGCTGGGCTGCCGCTCGAGGACCCTGCCGAGATGGCGGGGGTGAACTCGCGTGTCGACCTGGCCGAGGTGCACCGCCTGCTGAATGGACGGGTCGTCCGGCGCTTGCAGGAGGCCGGCGTGACGGTGCTGGACCCGGCCACCACGTGGGTGGATGCCGACTGCACGGTCGGGCCCGACACCGTGCTGGAGGCGGGCGTGCACCTGCGGCGCGGCTGCGTCGTCGGCGAGGACTGCCGCATCGGCGCCCACTCGGTTCTGGAAGGCGTGAGCCTCGCGAACGGTTCGACCGTGCCTCCGCTGACATGGCGCAACGACGCGGAGTAGGCTCTGGTCGAACCACCGGCCACGGTCGTTCGGTGCGCAATCGCCACATGCCGTGGCACCACCACCACACGCCGAGAGAACTGCTCGACCTGCCGAACGGCTAGAATTGGGCACGGATCTCGCTTGGGGTCTTGTCCTGGGTGGGCGGGCGGACTGTAGGCTGTCAGCTGTCGGCTGGGTGGGGGCTGGGGAAGACTGGAGTTCCTATGTGCGGCATCGTCGGTTACGTGGGCCCGCGGGAGGGCGTGCCGGTGGTGCTCGAGGCGCTGCGTCACCTCGAGTACCGGGGCTACGACTCCGCCGGCGTTGCCGTTCACTGCGGTGACCGGTTGGCGGTCCTGCGCGCACCGGGGAAGCTCATCAATCTGGCCGAGAAGGCCTATGCGGCAGGTCTGCGCGGCCACCTCACTCTCGGCCACACGCGCTGGGCCACGCACGGCGCGCCGATCGAGCGCAACGCGCACCCTCACACCGACCAAGACGGCCGTGTGGCCGTCGTGCACAACGGGATCATCGAGAACTTTCGCGAGCTCAAGAGCGAACTGGAGGCCCAGGGGGCCCGCTTCTCCTCGGACACCGACTCGGAGGTGATCGCCCACCTGCTCGCACGCGGCGGCAAGGACCTGGTGGCCGCGGCGCTGGCGGTGCGCGGCAAGCTGCGCGGCCAATACGCGGTGGCCGCCATCGCGCTCGACGACCCGGGGAGCGTGGTCGCCTTCCGCAACGGCCCGCCACTGGTGGTGGGGTTCGGCGAGGGGGAGAACCTGGTTGCCTCCGATCCCGCGGCCGTGGTCGCGATCACCCGACGCTGCGTGCACCTGGAGGACGGCGACGTGGCGGCGGTAGGTGAGAATGAGGTGAGGATCTTCGACAGCGCCGGGCGACGCGTGGAGCGCCCGGTGATCACCCTGGACTGGGAGCCGGGCGAGGTGGAGCGCGGCGGGTTCCGTCACTTCATGCTCAAGGAGATCAACGAGCAGCCGGGGGCGGTCTCGGAGACGCTGCACGCGCTGTTCCCTGACATCGGACGGCCGTCGCTGGAGCACCTCGGCCTCGCCCCTGCCACGCTGCGCCGCTTCACGAGCGCGCGCTTGGTGGCGTGCGGTACTTCCTGGCACGCCGCACTGGTCGGGAAGTTCTACCTGGAGCGTCTCGCGAAGGTGCACTGCGAGGTGGACTACGGCTCCGAGTTCCGGTACCGCGAGCCGCTGCTCGGTAAGGACACACTGGTGGTTGGGATCACGCAGTCCGGCGAGACCGCCGACACAATCGCCGCGATGCGGCTCGCAGGCGAGGCGGGAGCGGGCCTGGCCGCGATCTGCAACGTGCGCGGAGCGATGGCGGAGCGCCTCGCCGCCTGGCGGCTTTCGACGCACGCCGGGCCGGAGATCGGCGTCGCCTCGACCAAGGCGTTCACGACCCAACTCGTGGCGCTGCTCGCCCTGGCCCTCGCCTGGCGCGACGCCAAGGGCCTGCCTGCCGGCGAGACGAGCGCGCTGTTGGAGCGCGCCTGGGCGCTGCCCTACGACCTGGATGGGATGCTCGCCCGGGCCCCCGAGGTGGCCGCCGTCGCGGCCGAACTGGAGCACGCGTCCAACGCGCTCTACCTCGGGCGTGGCGTGCTGTACCCTCTTGCCCTCGAGGGTGCGCTCAAGCTCAAGGAGATCTCGTACCTCCACGCCGAAGGCTACCCTGCGGGAGAGATGAAGCACGGCCCGATCGCCCTCCTCGACGAAAGCTTCCCGGTGATCGCCCTCTGCCCCGCGGGCGAGCTCGCCGAGAAGGTACGCTCCAACATCGAGGAGGTGCGCGCCCGCAAGGCTCCCGTCTACGCGTTCGGAGACGCCTCAGATGCGCGTCTCGCCGAACTCGCGCGCGCGGTTGTCCCGCTGCCCCACCTTCCCTGGCCGTTGCTGCCAGTCGCGACGGCGGTGCCGCTGCAGCTCTTGGCGTACGAGGTGGCGGTGCGCCGCGGCTGCGATGTCGATCAGCCGAGGAACCTCGCCAAGAGCGTGACGGTGGAATAACAGCCGCCCGGCGGGCGTGAGCCGGTCAGTTGGCAGAGCTCCAGCTACAGGTGGCGACCCTGTCCTCGAGAGGCTGTGTAATCGCCAGAAGGAGGAGCAACGCAGAGGGACTGCCCTGCTCGCTGGGGAGCCTCGACGAAGGCGCCCTCGCCTGTTGGCTCTTCACAGGCCTGTTTGGTACCCTCGGTGTGATGCCTTCGAAGCGGTTCGTTGGTGATCGGCTCGGACCCACGTCGTCACGACGAGGGTGGGACGCGGGGCGACCGAGCCGCCTCCCCTCGGCTTTGCGCCAATGAGGCGGGCGTGCGGAATCCTCCTGATTTTGGTCCTCGCGCTGGCCTTGGCGACGCGGTTGGCCAACGCCCCGGGAGTCTTCGTCGGCGGACAGGTCCTGATCTGGGACGAGGACAGCGCATATCACTGGCACCGCTCGTCTCTGGCGGCCGAGCGTTTCCCAAAGGTGCACACCTTCGATAGCTACACCAACTTCCCAACTGGCGCTCGTCTGATGTGGCCTATCGGCTTCGATCTGGCACTCGCCACTCTCATTCGGCTCGTGGCTCTCGTGAGCGGAGGCCACGTCCGGCCCGAGGTCGTGGGCGTCATCTTTGACCCGCTCCTCGGCGTGCTCTCGGTCCTTGCGATCTACCTGCTCGGGCGCGAACTGGGCGGACGCGCCGCGGGCATTGCCAGCGCGGCAATCGCGGCAGTGCTGCCGATTCTCACCGGTTACTCCATGGTGGGCCGGGTTGACCACCACGCCATCGAGCCAGCGCTTGTGGCGTTTCCACTGGCCCTGTTGGTACGGGCAATGCGAACGGACTCGGTCCGAGCGCGCAACCGGCTCGGCAGCGGCCTCGGCCTGGTGCTGTCGGCTAGCATCGGGGTCTGGCCGGGATCGCTGGGCGCGGCTGTGCTGGTGGCGGCGTCCGTGGGCTTGGTCGCACTGTGGCCGCCCGAGGGTCGCGAGACGGGCGTGCTCGTTCGCCTCGGGAGGCGTGTCTTTGGCGTGGCCGCAGTGGCGGTGCTGCCGGTCGTTCTGATCCACCCGTGGGCGGTGGGTGGGAGCTTCGCGTACTTCGCGCCCTCGTTGCTCCAACCACTGGTGTTCGCCTGCGCGTGGCTGAGCTTCGCCCTGGCCGGCCTTGCCGTGCGCCGCTGGCCGGGGAGGAGAGATGCCCTGACCGTCGTGGTGGTGTCGGTTCCGGTGGCGGCGGTCGCGGTCGCGGTGGTGCTGGCGTCAACGATGTGTGACACGGCCCACGCCGTCCTCGGCTACCTCGGTCGCGGCGATGTCCAGATCAGCCAGGTGTTCGAGTCGTACCCTCTGCTGAGCTCCGGGTGGGGCACGGCGGCGCAACAGTACGGCATCATCGCCTTCGGCTTTCCGATACTCCTCTCCGCCCTCGTATTTCGGGTGTTTCACGGCACCTCCTTGGGCCGGATGGTCGCGCGGGCGGTCCTGCCGTGGTTCGTGGTCGCCGCGGCGATGGCCCTCGAGCAGGTTCGCCTCGGCTCGCAGTTTGCCCCGATCTGGTGCGCGCTGTGGGGCGCGGCCTGGGCGCACGCCGCCCGCGCGTTCGAGCAGAGATTCGGCCATCCACGCACGGTCTGGCTCGGCGCGGTCCTCGTCGGAGTGGTGATCATGGCGCCCACGCTGCGTCTGCACCGGCCGATGCGGTTTCCCCCGCAGGCGGAGCTTGTGCGCACCCGCGACGCGCTGGCGTGGTTGCGCGAGAAGGCTGTAAGCCCGGGCGATGTGAGGCAACCGGAGGTGCGGCCCCGCTTTGGGGTGATGAGCCGCTGGGAGTGGGGCAACTGGCTGATCACCGAGGCGCACCATGCCAACATTGCCAACCCCTTCGCGCAGGCCGAGGTTCACCTTCGGGGCGTTCGGGAAGCCGCTGCGTTCTTTCTCGGCACCGATCCGGCAGAAGCGGTGCGAGAGCTCGAGCGCCTGAAGGCACGCTACGTGCTGGTCACGCCGGTATTCAACGATGTGGAAAACGTCGCCCGCCACTTGGGTCAGCGAGCAGCAAACCTCGTCGACGCGCCGGCCGGCTCGTCCCCGCGTCCCAGCGAGGCGTTCGCCTGGACGATGAACAGCCGACTGCTCATCTTCGACGGACTTGAGCTCCGCCTCGAGGGTCAGGCGCTGCCGCCATTGCGACGCCTTCGGCTCGACTTCGAGTCGTCATCAGAGGGCGAAGAGCCGAGCTGGCACGGCAGCTTCTGCAAGGTGTTCGAGCTTGTTCCTGGGGCAACGGTGGAGGGGACGGCTGCTGCCGGGCAGCCGGTCGACCTGCTGCTGTACCTGGTGACCAACCGCGGCCGGCACCTCACGTACCACGACCAGACTCTCGCCGATGCACTAGGGCGGTTCGAGTTCCTCGTTCCCTATGCGACCGATGGAGGCGGCGGGGCCGTGCGGGCGCTCGGGTCCTGTCGGATTGTCGCTTCGGGAAGACCGGCGGATGTGGCGGTGTCGGAGGCCGACGTGAAGGGGGGAAGGACGATCCACGTCGAGCCCCAGGGGCTGACTCAACGCGGTCGGTAGGGCGTCCACACCCTGGTGCTGCCTGTCCCTGCGAGGGGGTACAATCCGCTCTCCACGCCCCGG
>JALHTD010000242.1 GCA_022865555.1 Thermoanaerobaculaceae bacterium
CACGCCGGGGTGGGGACCGGTCGCCGGACGCGAGCTCGTCTTCAGTCGCCGGTCGAGCTCCCTGAGGCATCGTCCGTACAGGCCGCGCGGGCGGGAACCACCGGTTCCCGGAAGCTCGTCCCAGCTACGTTCCTTTGCGACGGTGCACCAACACCCCTACCTGGCGTTGCCGACCGCTGGCGCCTCGCCGGAATGCAGCATGCCGCCACCGCACGTCCCGTACGGTGAGCAGCGCGGGTCCCACGTCGAGTCCATTGTCAGGTTGAGCGCTTTGGCGATCCGTTCGAACGGCGTCAGCCGGTGCCGCGAGGGCGTCGGCGAAGCGTCGTGCGCCACGAAGACCCCGTGCGGGAAGCCTGGGCCGACCGGCAAGTTGGTCACGTCCATGCCGTCCGTCTCATCGGCGTCCTGGACGCGAAACGTCCCCACCCAGGTGTTGGTGCCGGTACGCTCGTAGACGACGTTCCGCGCGTCGGGGCCGACACTCTGGGCGGAGGCGATCAGGTAGCCGCTGCCGTCGCTCTTGTAGTAGAGCGTCAGGCCCTCGACATCCGCCTTCAGGCCAGTCGCAGATCCGACCCGGTCGACCTGGGCGCGAGAGTCGCCGGCCGTTGGCTCGGCGCCGTACCTCCAGATCCCCACGTCCTCCTCGCCGATGTAGAACGCCTGGTGGACATCGTCGGCGACGCACCCCTCAACCTGGCCTCCGACGTCGAAGGTGCGCACCACCTTCCCACTCACCGAGGAACCCCCGGTGAGCTCCATCTGCTTGACAGTCCCGTCCTTCCAGTTCGCGAAGAAGGAGTACGTACCGGTCGGCTGGCTGTAGTACATGCAGCCGCCGTACACCAGCTCCTTGCCGAGCGGCAGCGTGCTGGAGGCCAGGGTGCCGTTGGCGTGCTCGAGCTTCCCGGCGGGCGACGAGTACGGGTTGACCTTGTAGAGTGTCACTCCCGCGTCGGTCTCGTTGGTGACGCCGACCAACGCAACGTGGGTGTGTGCCTGGCCGGTGGAAAACGTCCCAACGAGCGGGAAGTTGTAGCGGACGTCGACGTTGTTCATGTTCGTGCTGCCGTCGATGAACTGGATCTCCTGGCCGGCCAGGTTCCAGACCACCATCCCGCCGCTCTTGTCGTCGCCGATGATCACGGTCTGCGCGGGATCGCTCGGGTGGATCCAGATCGCGCTGTCATCGCACTGGTCGCCCGCCGAGTGACAGGGCCCGGTGGTCACCGTGGACTGGACCACGGGGTATGCGCCTGTGACTTCGGCGGTTTGGGTACAGGCGAACGCTGCCGTTGCGGCCAACGCCATTGCGAACCACGTGAGCTTTTGCGTCATGACTCCTCCCGGTCGGCTGCGGGGGCCGGCCCCGTCATCAGGGCCGGCCCCCTTGATCGTAACGTGCGCGTCCGGATGCAAGCTCCACAAGGGAGCCTAGTTGAAGTCCACGCAGGTGATCTTGCCCTCGGTGCGGTTGGTGCGCAGCAGCACCAGGTTCTCGGGGACCTGGTCGAGCTTGATCTTCTTGGTGATCATCGGCGTCATGTCCATTCCTGCCGCCATCGCCTCGATGACGTGCGGGAATGTGCCGTGCCCGGAGTGGCCCTGTGACCCGACGATCTGGGCCCGGCGCACCTGGAGGACCTCGCCGGTCACCGGCATCTTCGCGTCGGCACGGGCGACGACCACGACCGTGGAGTTGAGTGTTCGGCCCTCCCAGATGGCCTGCTCGATGGCCGGGTACACGATCGTCGGCAGCCCGGTTGCCTCGAGGTAGAGCTTGGCTGCCATGCCGTCAGTCAACTGCAGCACACGCTCCGTGAAGTTTTCCTTGGTGGGATCGATCACGTGGTCGGCGCCCATCATCTTGCCGAGTTTGGCGCGCGCCGGCTCCGGCTCGGAGAGGATGACCGTGGATGCCCCCTGGGTCTTCATGATCCTGATCGCGGCGATCCCGATCGGACCCCCGCCGCAGACCACGACGTTGTCGCCCGGGCGTACGCCGCCGCCCCACTGGATCATCGCCGTATAGGCGACTGACGTCGGCTCGACGAGTGAGCCGGCGAGGAAGATGTCGTCGCCCTTGTACGAGCGGCGCAGCGGCTCCAGGCTCCACACGAGGCGCGACGGCAGGACGACATACTTGGCGAAGCCGCCGTTGACGTTGAAACCGATCTCATCGAGCTTCTCGCAGTGGTTGGGGAGACCGTCGGCGCACGGCCGGCACTTTGCGCACCAGACCATCTCCTCGGCGCAGACAGGCTCGCCCCCCTTGAAGGGTTTCATCGTTCGCTTGTCGAAGGCGTTCTTCCCGCCCTTGACGACAACCCCGGCCACCTCGTGCCCGAGGATGGCTGGGAAGCCGGTGAGTCCCGGGTAGAAGATGTAGCCGTCGTCGGTGGCCTGGTTCATGTGGACGTCGGAGCCGCAGATCCCGACGGCCTTCATCTCGATCAGCACCTCGTCGTCCTTCGGCTCGGGGATCGGGTGCTCGTCGATTGAGACCTTCGGGTTCTTCCAGACCTTGCTGCCGAGGTAGGTCTGCTTGCGGTCGATGTCCTTCGCGCCCAGCTTGAACCCGGGTCTCGGCTCCCACGTCGCGTGAAGTGTTACGCCCCTCATCGTGCTTTTCATGGTGACTCTCCCTTTCCTGTTCCTGTCCTTGAAGCTGTACATGGAACGTTCCAACCGCGCCTCTACGAAATGGTTACCACTCCCACCTCAGACCGGGCGTGACGACGTCGTGGTGTTCTCAGTGGAACGTTCCAACTTGCGCACCTGCAACTCCGAGAGCTATCATTCGGAGCGTTCCAAAATGAACGTAATGCTTCGACCCAACGATGTCAAGTCCGCCGGTCCGGTCGCCGGTGCGTGCGACCCGCCAGGGAGTGCCGGGTTGCGGGCGCCGGACCCGGCCGGACCGTACCCTTTCCTGCCAGAAGGGGCGCTCGGGAGCCGGCCTCGTCCGCACGCGGCTCTGCGGACGGAAGGGACACCGGGATGATCGCTCGTCTCCCCGCACGCCTCCAGACGGTTCTGGTGCTGATCGGGATGGCGCTGGTGTTCGGAATCGCCTCCCCCCACGTCCTGACCACCGACAACCTCCTGAACGTCATGCAGCAGTCGGCGATCAACGCGATCCTCGGCATCGGTCTGACGTTCG
>JALHTD010000022.1 GCA_022865555.1 Thermoanaerobaculaceae bacterium
CAGTACGTGACCTGCAACGACGCCTCGAAGCTCACACCCGGTCGGGCCCAGTACTCCGGCCTGATGACGCCGCGTGGGACGTTCGTGGACGACCTCCTCGTGCACAAGATCGCGGATGACCGTTACTTTCTGGTGGTCAACGCCTCCAACGCGGACAAGGACTACGCCTACCTGTGCGCCCAGGCGGCCGGTTTCGACGGCGTGGATGTCCACAACCGATCCGACGACTACGCACAGATCGCGGTCCAGGGGCCGCGGGCCCTCGAGGTCCTGCAGAAGCTGACTCCCGCAAACCTCGCGGAGATCAAGTACTACCGTTTCGTGGAGGGCACGGTCGACGGCGTGCCGGCGATCATCGCGCGCACCGGCTACACGGGGGAGGACGGCTTCGAGGTCTACGTAGCGCCCGCTGACGCCCCGCGCATCTGGCGCAAACTCCTGGAGGCGGGCAGGGAGTTCGAGATCATGCCCGTCGGGCTCGGCGCCCGCGACACGCTCAGATTCGAGGCTTGCATGGCCCTCTACGGGAACGATATCGACGACACGACCACGCCCTTCGAGGCGGGACTGGACTGGATCGTCAACCTCGAGAAGGAGGGGTTCCTTGGCCGCGAGACGCTCGTTCGCCAGAAGGCGGCCGGGATCAAGCGCAAGCTGGTGGGGTTCGAGGTGAAGGGCCGTGGGATAGCCAGGCACGGATACCCGATCTGGTCGGGCGGCAGCGAGGTGGGCATCGTGACGTCGGGGACGCACGCCCCGACGCTGGGCAAACCCCTCGGGATGGGTTACGTGCCCATCGAGCTGTCCGGGCCGGGATCGCAGCTGGAGATCGAGATCCGTGAGCAGAAAATCGCGGCGCAGGTGGTGGAGACGCCTTTCTACCGCCGCGCCCGTTAGCGTGGATGACGAGAGGAGCGTGACATGGCAAACCCTTCGGATCGCCTGTACACGAAGAGCCACGAGTGGGTGCAGCTGGCGGGTGGCGAGGCCACCGTCGGCATCACGCAGTACGCTCAGGAGCAGCTCGGCGATGTCGTGTTCGTCGAGCTCCCGGCGGCCGGCAAGCAGGTGGCAGCGGGCGGGGTGCTCGGCAACATCGAGTCCGTGAAGGCGGTTTCCGAGGTGTTCGCCCCGGTGGGCGGTGAGGTGGTCGCGGCCAACGGAGAGCTCGAGGCCCACCCCGAGCTGGTCAACCAGGATCCGTACGGGAAGGGGTGGCTGGTGCGCGTGAAAGCGACCGGGGCCCCCGCGGGGCTCATGGACGCCGCGGCCTACGAGAAGTTCCTCGCCGAGGAGTCCCACTGATGCACCGGTACCTGGCCGGTGAGGATGACCGCCGCCGCATGCTGGCGGTGGTCGGCTGTTCGTCGGTGGAGGACCTCTTCGTCTCCATCCCCGCCGAGGTGCGCTGCGGCGAGCTCCTGCTTGCGACGGCGCGCAGCGAGGAGGAGGTGCGCCGGGAGTTCTGGGCGCTCGCCGGGAGGAACATCGCCCCGGAGTGCACGGCCAGCTTCCTGGGGGCCGGCGTCTAT
Source organism: Thermoanaerobaculaceae bacterium (assembly GCA_022865555.1). Taxonomy (GTDB): domain Bacteria; phylum Acidobacteriota; class Thermoanaerobaculia; order Thermoanaerobaculales; family Thermoanaerobaculaceae; genus RBG-13-68-16. The sequence goes on from JALHTD010000022.1 coordinate 1,533, forward strand.
CGCCACGTCACCCCGGCGGTGGCCGACGCGCTGCTGCAGCGCGGCGAGTTCTTCACCGCCTACACGCCCTACCAGCCCGAGGTGAGCCAGGGCACGCTGCAGGCCATCTTCGAGTTCCAGACGTTCATCTGCCAGCTCACCGGGATGGAGGTCGCGAACGCCTCGCTGTACGACGGCGCCACCGCCGTGGTCGAGGCGGTGCTCATGGCGCACCGGCTGCTGCCGGACCGGCCCAGGGTCGTGGCCGCGGGCTCGCTGCACCCCGACTACCGCGCGGTGCTGGACACCTACTGCGCGCCGCAGGGCCTGAGCGTGGTCACGGTGCCGGCGGACGCGACAGGTCGGGTCAACGCCGCCGCGTTCGCGAAAGCGGTCGGAAGCGAGGCGTGCGCGGTCGTGCTGCAGTCGCCCAACTTTTTCGGCGTGATCGAGGATCTGCCGACCCTCGGCGCGATCGTGAAGAGCGCGGGGGCGATGGCGATCCACGCGGTTGCCGAGGCGACGTCGCTGGGGATCCTGGCGCCCGGCGGCGCTTTCGGGTTTGACGTCGTGTGCGGCGAGGCGCAGGCGTTCGGCATCCCGGCGGCGTTCGGCGGGCCGCATCTGGGGTTTTTCGCGACCAGGCAGGCGCACCTGCGCCAGCTCCCGGGGCGGCTCGTCGGGGAGACCGTGGACTCGGAGGGCACGCGGGGCTACGTGCTCACCCTCTCCACCCGCGAGCAGCACATCCGCCGCGCCAAGGCCACCTCCAACATCTGCACCAACCACGGTCTGATGGCACTCGCGGCCACCATCGTGCTGTCGCTGCTCGGCAAGAAGGGCGTCCGCGAGGTTGCGCTCGCATCGCACGCCACCGCCGAGTACCTGAAGGCAGGGATCAGGGCGCAGGGCGCAGGGGGCAAGGTGAAGCTGGCGTTTCCAGAGGCGCCGACCTACAACGAGTTCCTCGTGCTGCACGACGACCCCGACGGGTTGCTGGCCCGTATGAAGGAGGAGCTGATCCTCGGTGGTGTCTCGACCACCCGCTTCGGTGCTGGCTTGCCGCGCGGTTTCCTGGTCGCTGCCACCGAGCACAACACGAGGCAGGAGTGTGACCGGCTGCTCGACGCGTTGCGGAGGCTGGCATGAGCGACAAGACCTCCCTGCGGCAACGCGAGGGGCTGATTTTCGAGCGCTCCTCCCCGGGGCGGGTCGGCTACCAGCTTCCGCCCCTCGAGGTCCCGCCCGCTGACCCGGCCAAGACGATTCCCGCAGGGCTGCTGCGCGGCGAGATCGCGGACCTCCCGGAGGTCAGCGAGGTGGACGTGGTGCGCCACTTCACCCGCCTGTCCAAGTGGAACTACAGCGTGGACGAGGGGCTCTACCCGCTCGGCTCCTGCACGATGAAGTACAACCCGCGGATCAACGAGGAGGTGGCGCGCCTCGCCGGGCTCGCGCAGCTCCACCCTTTGCAGCCGGAGGACCAGGTGCAGGGCGCGCTCGCCTTGATGTGGGAGCTGGAGCAGGCGCTGATCGCGGTGACCGGGATGGCCAGGGTGACGCTGCAGCCGGCGGCCGGCGCGCACGGCGAGCTCACCGGCATGCTGATGATCCGCAAGGCGCTCGCCGACCGCGGCGAGAAGCGCAGGGTCGTGCTGATCCCCGACTCCGCCCACGGCACCAACCCCGCCTCGGCCGTGTTCGCCGGGTTCGAGGTCGTCGAGATTGCCTCCACGGCGGAAGGGACGCTGGATCTGGCGGCGGTCGGCAAGCGCCTCGAGGGCGGCGACGTCGCCGCTCTGATGGTGACGGTCCCCAACACCCTCGGCGTCTTCGAGCCCGAGATCGTCAAGGCCGCCAGGATGCTGCACGAGCGGGGCGCGTTCCTCTACATGGACGGCGCCAACCTCAACGCGTTCGTCGGGATCGCGCAGCCGGGCAAGATGGGTGTGGACGCGCTGCACATCAACCTGCACAAGACGTTCTCCACCCCTCACGGCGGCGGTGGTCCGGGCGCCGGTCCCGTGGCGGTCTCGGATTCCCTGGTGCCCTACCTGTGCGTGCCCACGGTCGAGAAGGCCGGGAGCCGCTTCACGCTCTCGTACGACCGGCCGAAGAGCATCGGCAAGGTGCGCGGGTTCTACGGCAACTTCGGCATGCTCGTGCGGGCGCTGGCGTACATCCGGTCGCTGGGGCGCGACGGCCTCAAGCTCATGGCCGAGGGCGCGGTCCTCAACGCGAACTACATCCGCAAGGGGCTCGAGGCCGACTACCACCTGCAGTACACCGGGCCCAGCCTGCACGAGGTGGTGTTCGACGACTCGCTGCAGGCGGCCTCCGGCGTGAAGAACGTGGACATCGCCAAGCGGCTTCTCGACTACGGCTTCCACCCGCCGACGATGTCGTTCCCGCTGATCGTCCACGGCGCCCTCATGATCGAGCCGACCGAGAGTGACGGCATCGACGAGCTCGACGCCTTCATCGCGGCGATGAAGGCAATTGCACGGGAGGTCCGGGAGAGCCCGGACCTGGTGAAGGGCGCGCCGTACGGCACGCCGGTGCGGCGCCTCGACGAGGTGCGCGCCGCGCGGCAGCCGGTGCTGCGCTGGCAGGCCAGGAAGGCGTGAGCCGTCGCGCCGGCGCATGCCGGCGGGGGCGGGGAAGGAGTTGACGCGGGGTGGCTGGGCCACGCTCGACCTCGACGAGCTGATCCCGAGCCTCATGGGTGAGCCCGGCAACGCCGAGCGCAAGCCCGCGAACAGCGAGGAGAGGCACGCGTGACCGGGAGGCGACCCGGGTCCCATGGATCCGTTCTTCAGGTTTGTCGAAGCCCCTTCCCGCGCCGGGATGGTGAGATGGTCGTACCAGCTACCCATCCGAGAGTGCTCTTGCCGACCTGACGGGGGCCCGCGAGGACCTGGATGAACCGCCGGGGCTCTTCCAGCCGTCCTCGGAGGAGGTCAAAAAGGGGTCGGCGGAAACGAGGCTCAGCCGGTCCTGGCGTCATTGCGCATGCTCCTGAGTAAATCTACTCAGGGTATTGAGTATGTCAAGCGTTGGCCAACCAGTACCGCCATCCAGCGCTTGCCGGACTTCGGACGGCGCTATCGGCAGTCGGAAGCCTTGAGCGCCAGGCCCCAAGCCCCAAGCC
>JALHTD010000243.1 GCA_022865555.1 Thermoanaerobaculaceae bacterium
GGCTGCTCTACACGGGCGGCGAGCCTCTCGCGAGGCCGGACTTCCTCGACATTTACACCCACGCCAAGCGGCGGGGGCAGCTCATCACGCTCTTCACCAACGGCACGTTGATCACCGAGAAGGTGGCGGACCACCTCGGGCAGTGGCGCCCGTTCGCCATCGAGATCACCCTCTACGGCCGCACGCGGGAGACCTACGAGCGCATCACCCGTGCCCCGGGATCGTACGACCGCTGCATGCGCGGCATCCACCTGCTGCTCGAGCGCCGCCTGCCGCTCAAGCTCAAGACCATGGCGCTCAGCGCCAACAAACACGAGATCTGGGAGATGAAGCGGTTCGCCGAGGACGAGCTCGGGGTGGAGTTCAAGTTCGACGCGATGATCAACCCCCGCGTCGACTGCTCGGACAGCCCACTTGCGGTCCGGTTGACGCCCGACGAGGTCGTGGCCCTCGACCTGCTCGACCCGCGCCGGATGTCGGAGTTTCAGACCTTCTGCGAGCGTTTCAACGGCCCCGTGCTGACCGGCGAGCGTGCCGACGATCTCTACCATTGCGGCGGCGGGATAACCTCCTTCGCCATCGACCCCGAGGGCAGGATGAGCCTGTGCGTGCTCTCGCGCCGCGACCCCTACGACCTGCGCACCGGAACCTTCCGACAGGGGTGGGAGGAGTGCGTCCGTAAGGTGCGCTCCAGGAAGGCGACCCGGCTCACCAAGTGCGTCGCGTGCGAGATCAAGGCGATGTGCGGGATGTGCCCGGCCAATGCGGAGCTGGAGGCCGGCGACCCCGAGACGCCGGTGGAGTTCCTCTGCCACGTCGCCCACCTGCGGGCTCACGCCCTCGGCATTGCCGTGCCGCCGCACGGGGCGTGCGAGTACTGCGAGGGAGGGGAGCGGCACCGGGACCTGATGACCTCGCTTGCGCGGCTGCGCGTGGCAACGCAGGTCGAACGTCCGGCGCCGCACCCTCCGGATCCGGTACCCGCCCGAGGCGTTTTGGCACCGGTGGGCAGCGCCGCCAGGGGCGCCCCGCCCTCCGGCGGCCGGAGGGTCCGCCGGGGCGCGCGCGGCGGGCCGGTCCACCCCCGCCCGGCTCGAAGCCGCGGCGACGGGGAATTGCCGTAAAATAGGGGTGGTGGTTGTGGAGGATTTGGGACCGATGAAAGCGACCCCGGACCGCGAGAAGGGCCGCAGGCCCTACGCGAAGCCCGTCGTAAAGCGGGTCCACCTCAAGCCCGAAGAGGCGGTGCTGGGGTACTGCAAGGCCAGCAGCTACTCCGGTCCCAACGGTCCGGGGTGCGCAGTCGGCTTCTCCTGCAGCGCAGACGGATCCTGATCATCGAACGCCGCAGCGAAGAACCAAAACCGGTAGCCCCCACCAGCACCAGCTTGTATCCCTATGCGGTCACGTGCTCTCGCAACGCGGCACCCTGCCGCGATTACGGTGACGCGCCACGGCAACCGACCCTGCGCCCGCACCTCGCCAATGCCTCCACACCGGTAGAGGGCGGTTTCTCGATTTTGGGCGTCCTTCTTTAGTCTGCTGTTAAGCTTGTTATTGAGGAGAAAAGCCTTGCGCGCGGCGAGCTCGGTTGCTGGCAGCATCTGGCGGGTTCCCAGGGGGTCCGGTGACGGTCCCTCCC